>JAYUGZ010000488.1:0-1611 GCA_043767465.1 Cyanobacteriota bacterium | reverse complement strand
GAAATCTGATGTAAATCATTGAATCTTCAGTCGGTTTTAACCGACTTTAGCTATGAGACAGGGGTTTCAACCCCTGGCGGACTGGTGGGCTTGACTGTTAATTCACACTTACCAAAAACCATCAAAACTATGAATGATTTTGATTACATTTCGATCGCACTTTTGAACCAATACTCTTACTGTCCTCACCGCTGTTGGCGAATGTCTTGCGCGGGAGAATTTACGGACAACCAGTATACCATCGAAGGGACGACTTTGCACGATCGCGTTCACACTCTCAGTCAAATCAACCGCGACGAAACTTGGCAGGTGCGAGCGATTTGGCTGAAGTCTGAAAGGTATATGCTGATTGGAAAATCGGACTTGATTGAATCAACGGATGGTGAGTTGTATCCCGTTGAGTACAAGCGCGGGCGGAAGGGGGAATGGGATAACGACGAGTTGCAAGTTTGCGCTCAAGCCCTTTGTTTGGAGGAGATGACTGGGAAAACTATTGCGACTGGATATGTCTATTACGCGCAGTCGCATCAGCGGCAATTAGTGGAGATTTCTCAGCAATTGAGACAGGAGGCAATTGTGACTATTTCTGCAATTCAAACTTTAATGCAAACTGGCAAAATGCCACCAGCTAATTATGGCAAACGCTGTCAAGGTTGCAGCCTTTATCAGCAATGTTTGCCGCAAGCTGCTGAAAAAGTCCTGCGCTATCAAGAAGCTAATTAAACCTCGTTTTTTGGAGTCGATCATGGGAACACTTTATATCAATCAAGATGATGTTTTTATCGGCAAAACAGATGAACGGCTGAATGTCAAGGCAAAAAATCAAACGTTACAAGATGTGCCTTTGATTCATTTAGATGGAGTGGTGATTGTGGGACGGGCGACTATTTCCCCGGCTGCGGTTGCAGAATTACTTCAACGGAAAATTCCTCTGACTTTTATCACCGATACTGGTCACTATTTGGGTAAGCTGGAACCGGAATTAAGTAAAAACATTTTCGTTCGGAATGCTCAATGGAAAGCGGCGGGGGAAACTCCGCAAGCTATTCATGTTGTCCAGGGTTTTATTCGGGGAAAATTGAAGAACTATCGCACCAGTTTATCTCAAACTCAGCGGGAACATTCCGAACTAAATTTAAGTTCGGCAATTACCCAGATTTCAAATGCGATCGCCAAACTTGACAAAACTGACAATATTAACTCTTTGCGCGGACACGAAGGTGCTGGGAGTGCGGCGTATTTCGGAGTTTTCAACCAATTAATTCGGGCGGAAGGCTTTGTGTTTAAACCGCGACACCGCCCTGCTACTGATCCGGTGAATTCTTTGATGAATTTTGCTTACACGCTGCTGCGTCACGATGTGCAAAGCGCGATTAATATTGTGGGATTTGACCCTTATTTAGGATACCTTCATGTGCAGCGCTACGGCCGCGTGGGTTTAGCGTTTGATTTGATGGAAGAGTTCCGCCCGTTGGTGGCTGACAGTGTAATTCTGAACGCGATTAACCGCCGGATTCTGACGCCGAATGATTTTACTGTCGAACCGCTGAGTAATGTGGTGCGACTGTCGGAAACGGGACGGAAAGAGTTTTTGAGGTTGTATGAAAAGAA
>JAYUGZ010000487.1:0-27828 GCA_043767465.1 Cyanobacteriota bacterium | reverse complement strand
TCTCTCAAAAGACCGATCGACCTTACCTCGAAAAAGTCAACGGTTTGCTGGAAAAACAAGGCTGTTCGCCCTACCAAGGCACTACCGAGGTCAAACATCTATTGTGGGCGATCGTTGCAGATTACGGTCTGGAGGAAGTGCAGAAGCGAGTCACCCGCAAGCTTTCGGGCTTGAAGTGCGCCTCTTTTTACGGCTGTTACCTGCTGCGAGCTCAGGATAAGCTGCTTTACGATGACCCGCATCAACCGGAATCGATGGAAAATGTGTTTCGGGCGATCGGTGCAACTCCGGTTTACTATCGAGGACGGACGCAGTGCTGCGGTTGGCCGTTGGCGAGTTATGCCACTAATCAATCTTTTCAGATGGCGGGCAAACATATTCAAGATGCTCTTGACAATGGCGCTGATTGTATGGTAACTCCTTGTCCGCTTTGTCATTTAAATTTGGATTCGCGCCAGCCGGAAGTGGAAAAAGCGATCGGGCGAAAATTGGGTTTGCCGGTGCTGCATCTGCCACAATTGGTGGCTTTGGCTTTGGGTGTGGAGCCGAAAAAACTAGGGTTGGACAGACATATTGTTTCCACAAAGCCCGTGTTAGAAAAATTAGGGTTTTAGTCGATCGATTTGCACCTGTTTGATCGTTCGGACTTTAGTCCTTTCTGACTCGGCTTTAAGGACTAAAGTCCGAACGATCGAACTTATGCTGCTTTCTCGCGCGGCTCTAAAAACAGAAGTCCTGAGTGCTAACAGGTTTGTAGTAAGGACTTCAGTCCTTAGAGTTGGGGTTCTAAGGACTGAAGTCCTTACTACGAACCTACTTTGATAAGACTTCCAGCGTGAATAACTGTGAAGTTTTGTCGCTTTTTGGCGAAGTGCTTCCAGGCACTGCGGTAGACTTACCTGTAATTCTCTGTGCAGGTTATAGCGGTGGCATCAAGCCGTCAAATCTTTTAACTCGCAGAGCCAGCAAATTTTTAGTGACTCGTTGGGAGCCTTTATTCAATGTCTCATTCAGTAAAAATTTACGATACCTGCATCGGCTGCACTCAATGCGTCCGCGCTTGTCCGACTGACGTTTTGGAGATGGTGCCCTGGGATGGCTGCAAAGCAGCTCAGATTGCCTCTTCTCCTCGCACCGAAGACTGCGTAGGTTGCAAACGTTGCGAAACAGCTTGCCCTACCGATTTTCTGAGCATCCGGGTTTACCTGGGAGCAGAAACCACTCGCAGTATGGGTCTAGCCTACTAAAAGTTGATCGAATTGTCGATCGAATTACGGTAACAAGAGAGGGGGCGATCAAATTGCTCCCTCTCTTTTTGTCGCGGAATCGGCATTCTGCGGCCGGAAGAAGGTAAAAATAATAAAACTTGAGTTTTATTGCGATCGCTAAGCAGGAGTAGTACCTTAAATGTGCGGAATCGTTGGTTATATCGGCACGCAAGCAGCAAGCGATATTTTGCTAGCAGGATTGGAGAAACTAGAATACCGAGGCTACGATTCAGCCGGCCTCGCCACCATCTGGGAAGGAGAAATTACCTGCATCCGAGCAAAGGGCAAATTGCACAACCTCCGGGAAAAGCTCGCAGAGATAGACTCTCCGGCTCCCATCGGCATCGGGCACACCCGCTGGGCAACTCACGGCAAACCAGAGGAATATAACGCTCATCCTCACATGGATAATAGCGGGCGAATTGCGGTAGTTCAAAATGGAATTGTCGAAAATTATCGCGAGTTGCGGGAAGAATTGAAAGCCAAGGGACATAAATTTGTCTCTGACACAGATACAGAAGTTATCCCTCATTTAATAGCTGAAATTTTTGCTGAAGGAAGTTCGGCAGCGGATTTTGTAACGGATGTAACGGATGTAACGGATGTAACGGATGTAGCGGATAAAAATAAAAAAACAAAAACAAATCCTGACTGGTCGTTTTTGGAAGTGGTTTTAAAGGCGGTAAATCGGTTAGAAGGAGCTTTTGCGATCGCCGCGATTTGTGCAGACTTTCCAGATGAAATAATTGTCGCCAGACAGCAAGCTCCTTTGGTGATTGGCTTTGGTGCCGGCGAATTTTTCTGTGCTTCCGACACGCCAGCATTAATATCTCACACCCGCGCCGTTTTGTCCCTAGAAAATGGTGAATTAGCAAGACTAACTCCGATGGGAGTTGAAGTTTATAGCTTTGCAGGGGAAAGGCTGAAAAAAACTCCGCGCCTCCTCGGTTGGAGTCCGGTTTCTGTAGAGAAACAGGGCTTCAAACACTTTATGCACAAGGAGATTTACGAACAACCGGCTGTAGTCAGAGCTTGTTTAGAGGCTTATTTAGACAGTGATTGGCAGCCGGGAAATCCAGGCTCTCCCATCAATCTAAACTTGCCGAAAGAACTTTGTGCCGATGTCGAACAAATTTCCATTCTCGCCTGCGGAACGAGCTGGCACGCCTCGCTAATTGGCAAATATTTGTTGGAACAGTTAGCGAATATTCCTACTGCGGTGCAGTACGCTTCTGAGTACCGCTACGCGCCCGCACCGCTGACAGCAAATACTTTAATTATTGGGGTTACTCAGTCTGGAGAAACGGCGGATACCCTGGCTGCTTTGGGGATGGAACAGCAGCGCCGTGTGGCTTTTACCGATAAATTTCGATCGCGAATGTTGGGCATTACTAACAGGACTGAAAGCTCGATCGCCCACATGATGCCGCACATTATTCACACCCACGCTGGTATAGAAATCGGCGTGGCTGCAACTAAGACTTTTGTCTCTCAATTGATGGCATTCTATTTCTTAGCTTTGGATTTGGCGCACCAGCGGCAAACCATCAGCCCCGAGAGATTGGCAGAAGTTATTGCTGGTTTGCGCCAGTTACCAGCGGAAATTGAGAAGTTTTTGGAGATTCAAGAACAGTATGTCGAGGAATTGTCCCACCAGTTTGTCGAAACCCAAGATTTTATCTTTTTGGGGCGGGGAATTAACTTTCCGATTGCTTTGGAAGGGGCGCTGAAACTAAAGGAAATTAGCTACATTCACGCTGAAGGATATCCCGCCGGAGAGATGAAACATGGCCCGATCGCCCTTTTGGATGCGAAAGTGCCTGTAGTGGCGATCGCCATGCCCGGAAGCGTCTACGAAAAAGTGCTTTCCAACGCCCAGGAAGCCAAAGCCCGCGACGCCCGTTTAATTGGCGTTACGCCGAAGCAAGGCGCGGCGGAAGCCGATATTTTTGACCACGTTTTGCCGGTACCTTTGGTGGATGAATTGTTGTCGCCGATTGTGACAGTGATTCCGCTGCAATTGTTGGCTTATCACATTGCGGCGCGCCGAGGCTTGGATGTGGATCAGCCGCGCAATTTAGCTAAGTCGGTGACGGTGGAATAAAGGAAGTTAGTTGGCAGTTGGCAGTTGGCAGTTGGCATTATTCCCAATGCTTTTCGGCTCAACTACCAATTACCAATAACCAATACCCTATGCCCTATGCCCGATGCCGTCTTTGCACACACCCCAAATCGCCGCCAACAGCAACCAACTTATCGTATTAACCCGGAAATCAAACAGCGTCACGTCTACGGTGTTAAACAGCGTACAGGCGGCGAAGGCTAATACATAACTGAACAAAATTAGGCGATCGGCATTTCCGACATCTTGACAAACTACCTGACTTGTGATACCAGCTCTTGAATCTTGATTGACCAATACAGAATTTTCTGTTACTTCCTTTGTTGTTATTTCCTGATGTTTAATATCCGCAGGAAAAACCTGCCAATTCGCCAACAGCAAAACACCCCTAGCCAAAACCCAGCCCACTAAACCAAACAACAAAAGCGTTGTCGGGAATCCCGTTTCCGCAGCCAACATCAGCATCAAACTGTGAGGATGACCCAGCCATTCGTGCATCTGAGCTTGATAGAGAGGCGTAAAATTTCGCAGTCCCCAACCAGTCCAAGGACGCTGCTGAGCCATCGACCAAGCAAATTCCCACTGAGTAGTTCTCAAAGTAGCAGTTGGACGATTTGGAAACATTTCATCCGTGAGTCTCGCCCAAAAGAAAGCGGGAATAATTTTTCGCAAAAATTGCCGCAGCGGTTCCGGGCCAAACGCCGACAAAAACACTGCACCAACCGCACTAAAAACCGCAGCTAATATTTTTTTATAACCTGCATAAAATGCAAAACCCAAAACTGCTAAAACTGCCAATCCCCACGCATTCCGAGAATTAGTGAAAATCAAAGCGACAGCATTTCCTACTACTGCCAAATTTAAAAATAGGCATTGGGCATTGGGCATTGGGCATTGGGCATTGGTAAGTGGTAACGACTGACAACTGCCAACTGACAACTGACAACTGACTTCTTCCATCCACAATCCGAGTGTTAAAATAAAAGCGATTGTTAAATAACAGGCTAAAATATTAGCGTACATAAACACAGAAGCCATGCGGCCCGGGGGATTACCTTTCGGTTCCAGTACCCAGCCAAAAATAGGCTGCAATTGATCGATGCCGCTCCAACCTAAAAATTGCTGTCCCAAACCCAGAAATATCACGGGAATTGAACTAATTACAATTATCCAAGACAACTGTCGCAACTGAGCCGGAGTTTGAATTAAACTACTGAAAGCAGCAAACAATATAAAGAATGGCAAAAAATTTGCCAACCCTAAAACAGCCTCGATACGGTTGTTGGCAAAAATCGTCGTGATGACTAGCAGCACGCTCAGAATTGCGAATCCTTGATTCAGCGGGCTGCGGCAGATTTGCCGGAACTTTTGCTGAAAAGTGCCGGCTAATCCTAGGAATATTCCCAAAGCTCCTAAAATCGGAATAATCGGAAAAATTAACACGCCAAGTTGAGCGAAATTCCAAGGAATTTGCAAGTGGCGATCGGGATGTTTTTGTAGGCGAGACTTGAGATTTTTGGCTGTCTGTTTGGCAGCTAATTTCCACCGATTTTTGATATTCACCCACACTCCAATTCTTTAATCCAAAATCCCCAATCTTTAGGCTAATTCCCAAGCACATTCCGATCGCGTTAAGCGAATTTGAGCCAAGGCAAAAATGGTCGGGATAATGCGCCCGTAGTTCGTCGAAATCGATCGCCAACCCAAATCCGCTAAAAACCAAGTCCACATCACCGGGCCGAGCAACGAAAACACGCTCCGCGTCGCACCGTAACGAGCCGCACTCACAGTCATACCGCGCCGCGCCGTCTGAATTGCGACATAATTTTGAAACTGGGTTGCTGCGGTTGCAGAGCCTACAATCGCTGCTTGTTTTGCCATTTCATAAGTAGCAAAATGCAGAGCAAATTGATGGGCCATCAATTTTAGCAACATGGGTTTTAAGATGGAACTAACGGCTAAAGCACTGCCACCTTTGAACAGCAAACCCAGCGGGTCTTTTTCAGCAGAAATTGGTAGCGGTTCTGAGAGTTTTGACTCCACAATTGCTTTCTGTACCCGCAATGTCAGCACTTGCTGTTCGTCTGCGGGTAAACGCTTCCAAGCGCGGCCCATTAAATGCAGAAATACTTCTGCTTCTAAGTCGGTAGTGGATAACTGTTTGGGATAAGGGATTTTCAGATAGCGGCACACTTGAATTAGCGCTTGTCTGTAAGTTACTTGTTCGGTTCGCCCCCTGAGTACCGTCAACCCGTCGGCTGCAAGGTACCGAAACCGCTGTTCTACTGCGTCTAGCCATGCTTCGCGATCGCGACTTTGTACGTCTATGGGTGCGGGGGTTTGCACGTAATCTAAAGGGTTAAACTTGCGCACGAACAGCAGTTCGGTTAGTTGCTGCAATTCTTCTTCTGTTGTCAATTCTAGCGCTGCTCTGAGTTCGTCCAAGATTTTGGCCTCCACTAATGTTATTTTAGATTTTAGATTTTGCCCTATTTTAACGATCGCGCTGCGGAACTTGCCGAGCGCTACATTTTCTTAAACTAATATTACCTGTCGATTCGTGCTGTTCCCTATTCTACTACCTGGCGCAGGGATCTCGGCTGCGGGCTTTTATGTTCGTGGCCGAGAGCATCTTTTGCCCCCCAGCCTTTAAGCTGATTACTAAATCAAAAAATACCTGACAATTTAACTATGTTTGATGTTGTGGTGATCGGTGCGGGGATGGCGGGGCTGATTTGTGCTCGGCAGTTGCGTCTGGCTGGCTATTCTGTGGCGGTTGTTGAGAAATCTCGCGGCCCCGGCGGTAGAGTCGCTACTCGCCGCGTACAGGGCACGAGAGCCGATCACGGAGCTCGCTATCTGGAGCCGCAGGGAGATGCGGTGCAGGCGTTAATTGATGTTTTGGTCGATCGCCAGCTCCTGAAACTTTGGACGGATAGTGTGGGAGAATTCCGACAAGGAGAAATATCTTTTATTCCTAGTTCTTGTTATGTCGCACCTGCTGGGATGAATGCTGTCGGTAAGTATATCGCAGAGGGTTTAGACATTTTGTACGGCCGCCGCGTCACAGCGATTTCTCGTACCGACAGTGAAATGTGGCATCTTTCTCTGGAAGTTACCGACGACAATTTAGAGCTACCTCAAGAATTGATTGCTAAGGCTGTGGTTGTAGCAATTCCTGCTCCTCAAGCTTTAATGTTTTTGAATTCAGAAATTGGTTTTTCCTCGGATTTTCTTGACCAATTGCGTTCGGTAGAATATGACCCTTGCATTACAGTCATGGCTGGCTATTCTGCGGAAATAAATTCTGATTTGAGCAATCTAAATCCGCAGTGGAAATCTGTTTCTTTTCCCGATGATTCTGATTTAGCTTGGATTGGACTCGACAGCAGCAAGCGCAGCGAGTCTCAGCAGCCTGTGTTTGTTGTTCACAGCAGCGCTAATTTTGCCGATCGCTATTTAGAAGCTACTGATTTGAATATTATCGGTCAAGAATTGCTCGATCGCACTTCTGAATATCTAATCCCTTGGCTGAAACAGCCGGAATGGTTGCAGGTTCACCGCTGGCGCTATGCTTTTTGTCGAAATCCTTTGCCTGTTTCTTGTTTAGTTGCGGAAGAGACTTTGCCGCTGGTTTGCGCGGGGGATTTGTGCGGCGACGGTCAAATTGAAGCTGCTTTGCGATCGGGAGTAGCCGCGGCTGGTTGGATAAATTCTCGACTGGAAGATTCGCCCCTTTCCATAGGTTTGTAGTGAGGACTTTAGTCCTTCTTGAATGCGGACTAAAGTCCTCACTACAAACCAAATTATTAAAAAAAATGGGAAAATGGTGCTTAATTCCACTCTCCCATTTTTTTATTTTTGTGCTGTTTCCTGATGCTTTGACTCTTGTTCTTGCATCTGCAATAACTCGGGAACAGTTACGAACTGGTACCCTTCTTTTTTGAATCTAGCAATAATATCGGGCAAAGCTTGTACAGTCCTCGATCGATTGCCGCCGCCGTCGTGCATCAGCACAATACCCCCAGAATTTGCTTGCCGCATCACGTTGTCCATCAACGATTGCGTCGCAGTCCGCCAATCTAAAGAATCAGCAGACCACATGATAACTGCATAATTTTTCTTCTGGGCATAAGCTGCCAATCCATTGTTTAAAATGCCTCCGGGTGGCCGGAACATTGATGTTTTGACTCCGGTCAATTCCTCAATTAAGGCTGAGGTGCGATCGATCTCGCGAGCCGCACCGTCTTCGTTATACTTAATGTATTGGTGGTTCCAAGTGTGGTTGCCGATCGCGTGACCGGCTGACGCAACTTGTTTGCCAAGTTCGGGATAAGTTTGCAGGTATCTTCCTACCCAGAAGAATGTCGCCTTAATATTGTTTTTCTTGAGAATATCTAGGATTTGTCTAGTAGTTGTCGGCCAGGGGCCGTCGTCAAATGTCAGGGCGATCGCCTTGTGCTGCGAGTCCAGTTTCGCCTGACGCAGCATTGTACCTTTAAACTGGGACGGTAGCCCAGATTGAAAGCGGGTTTCCTGCAAAGAGGCTAAAGCTTGTTCGGAAAACTCCACTCGATGCGCGATCGCCCCTGTGAGCCCATTAACATTGGATATCGGTTTTGGTTCTTGCGACTGGGATACTGCCAAGACTTGCGCCTGCATCGGTGCCACTGGCCCATTTGCCCGCAAGTTCATTGGTAACGTCACACCCAGCAAAAAACTGCCTGCGGCGGCAATAAAAGCAACGATTAAATTTTTTCGCCGCCTTAAGAGCCGTTTCATTTTTGTCACGTCGTTTTCTCCTTCACACCTGGCACAATTAATTCTAGATTTTATTTTGATATCAAGTTAATCCACTTAGGACAATCATCTTAAATTGGATTGCCCTAGAAATGTTACTGCAAATAACCGATCGCAGGGAAGTCGGCCCGGATCGAAAAAATTAAGACTTGTACACCAGAAATCCCCTAACCGATCTCCACGGGAAATAGAGGAAATTTTCCCTATGGCGCTCAAATCTTGTTAGTCGCACGTTTATATTGTTAGGGACTCAGGCGTTTGCGCCCGCGTCCCTACTTAACGCTCTTGGGCGATCGCCCGCCCCAGCGTCCCTCAATTAACTTTTAGGGCCGATTCTCTCTTTGTACAAGCCGACAATTCGATCGATCACTTCGTCAACAGTCAGATTGTCTGTTTGAATGGACACAGCATCGGCTGCTTTGCGCAAAGGTGCAACCAGGCGGGTGCTGTCCTTTTCGTCCCGGAGAGCGATGTCTTGTTCCAACTGGGCCAAACTAATATTAGCCCGATCGGCGTCTTTAAGTTCTAACATCCGTCGGCGCGATCGTTCTTGTACCGAAGCCGTCAAATAAATCTTCAATTCCGCATCGGGAAAAACGTTAGTTCCTATATCGCGGCCTTCTGCCACAATCCCACCTTTGATACCGCACCGCCGCTGTTCATCTACCAGAAACTGGCGCAGAGCCGGAATTGCCGCCATTTCCGAGACGCGAGATGTCACTTCCAAACTGCGAATTGCCTCGGTTATGTCTTCGCCGTTAATCTTCAGCATAAAAGATGCGGGATCGAGATTGTATTCCAAATAGCTGTAACTAATTAATTCGGCGATCGCACATTCATCCGACATCGGCGTGTTTGTTTTCAAAGCCAGCCAAGTCAGCGCCCGATACATCGCCCCAGTATCCAGATAAAACAAGCCCAAAGCTTTTGCTGCTTGGCGAGTTACCGTAGATTTGCCAGCACCCGCCGGGCCGTCGATCGCCACAATTGGCTTGCGGTTCCTGAGAATTATATTATCAATCAACCGAGTAGAACCGACTCTGGCTGCTACTGCCAAAAGTGCCGCTGTTTCCACCACCTGCAACGGCATCAAAGTGTCGGGATCGACGAGTTCGGCATATTCGAGTTTAACTTCGGTCTCTCCAGCCACTGCTGCGTGGACGGCAGCGAGTGCAGCGGTGGAGGTACGGTCGCCTGAAGCAAAGGTTTTTGAGGCTTGTTGCAGCGCGCGGTAGAGTACGCAGGCTTGCTGTTTTTGCTCTGTTGTTAAATACTGATTGCGAGAACTCATTGCTAGTCCTGACTCTTCGCGGACGATCGGGCAAGCAACAATCTCTACAGGCAAGTTAAAATCAACAGCCAGCTTGCGGATAATTGCTAGTTGCTGCGCGTCTTTCTGCCCGAAATAAGCTTTTGTCGGCTGCACTAAACTCAAAAGTTTGGTCACAATTGCCGCCACGCCCTGAAAATGACCGGGCCTCGACTTGCCGCACAACACCGATGTCATCGCCGGCGGCGGCACTACTTCGGTTAAGGATGAAAGCTGAATTTGTGTTTGGGTGGTTTTCTCTGTTTCTGTACGCGCGGCGAAGCTATCCCGTAGGGAATCGATCCCTGGGTTCCCGAACATTTCTGTGGCTGAGGGAGCAAAAACTGCATCAACGCCAGCTTGTTCGCACAGCAGCCGGTCTTGCTCGAAATTCCGGGGATAATCTTGGAAATCTTCTGTCGGCCCAAATTGCAGCGGGTTGACAAAAATGCTGACCAGGACGATCGCATTTTCTTGTCCGGCCCGCTGGATCAAGCTGAGATGTCCGCTGTGCAAAGCTCCCATTGTCGGCACTAAACCGACTGTCAAATCAGGTACAGCAGACTTTTGTAAATTTAAGTAGCAGCGAAGTGCTGCAATTGTCGTAAACAGGCGCACCGGTAGAATCTCCTGAAGGCATTCGGCAGAATGCAGAATTTATTTGTCTGAATTTGTTCAATCTGACATCTTGTGGCGATGTTAGCAACTTGCCTCGCGCGATCGAATCGGGACTCGACGAGTGCCAGATATCACCTTGATTCTACTTTCTGCCTTCTACACTTCGGATAACTTTTGTATTCTGCCTGACCAGAAAAAATTGGTTTAAAGCCTCCACCCTTGTAAGGAGAAATTAAAACAAGACTATTCATGACTCGAATCTTCTTCCTTCAAGGTAGAGGTCGCCCTCATCCCTTCTCTTTCGCAAGCTGTCAACAGTCAACAGTCAACAGTCAACAGTCAACAGTCAACAGTCAACAGTCAACAATCACCGTCCCACAGTTGTTTGTTGCTTGGATTCGATTACTTCGATTTCCACTCTCGCAACACCGCTGCTCATCATTCCGAGCACGTTGGCTGCGCCGGCCGACAAGTCAATCAGCCGATCGCCCACGTAGGGCCCGCGATCGTTAATCCGGACGATGACGGTGCGGCCGTTGTCGAGATTTCGCACCATGACTAAGGTGCCGAAGGGCAATTGGCGGTGGGCTGCTGTCAAATCATTTTGGTTGAAACGTTCGCCGCTGGCGCTGAGGTTGCCGTCAAATCCCGGGCCATACCAGGAAGCCCAGCCACTGAGTCGCACTTGAACTGGGCCCAGAGACAGCACGGGGGCTTCTGGTTGCGGTTGGTCTGCGACTGCTTGCAGGGGTGGGGCGTTGCCCAGCAGTCGGCGGAGGCGATTGGTTACTTGCAGGGCGTCTCGGCTAAAGTCGCTGGTGGTGTCGGGGAGGATGGTTTCGGCGTTGATGTTTACCAAGTCCTCGCCGTTTGCCTGGATCAGGTAGCGATCGCCTTTTTCCCACTTAACGGTAATGCTGTTCGGATCGATGTTGTTGCGGGCTAGCTGGTTGAGTCTTGCTGCTAGGCTGGATGCCCGCCACACTGGATCTGGTTCTTGGTTGCTTTCGTTGCTGGCAATGTTTCCAACTTTGGGATTTTCTTTCTGGCCCGCTACTTTCAACTGACTGCGAGTACCTGCCCCGCTGTCGCCAGTTTCTCCGATTTTGGTATTTGTTTCCGGGCTGGTGTTGAGAAAGGTGATGACTGGAATGTTTCGCACGTAGACTGTCGCTGCTTGTCGCCCGTCTAAGTCGTGGGGCTGAATTTTGGCGATCGAGTCTCGGTCAATGTCAGCTCTGGCTTGATACTGATACTGTCCGACTTTTTGTGCTTCGACCCGATCCGCGTTTAACTGCGGGGACGGCTGGGTGGCAATTACTTGCTTGTAAGCCTGAGAGTTTTGCTTGACGGCGCTTGTTGCTTGTGCGTGACAAGACGATGCCGTTCCTACCACAGGAACTAACAGGATAGCGAGTAGACCACCAACAAATTTTTCCTTCATACGTCCAATTTTGTGAAGAGCCATTGCCAACCGAGATTGGAGGATTGGCCATTTGGCGCAGGGCGTCAAGGATTTCTCGAAGAGCCCTTCGCCATTCCCCCGTGAGTCACAGCAAAGTATCGGGGTGCGTTATTGCTTTAATGCTTCAGCACCAAAAAAATTTGGCTGAAACTTCCCGATACTTGACAACTCATACTCGATCCGCAATTTGTGTGTTGTTCACGAACTGCAACAGACTACCACAAACTTTTGCGGTTGGGGATCGCTGTCCCGACACATTGCACCCAATCTTCATCAAATCTTCTCAGAGTTCTGTATCATAAAATCCTTTAGTTGCAGCCCTTGCAGCCGTTTTAGCAATTCCAGAAAAATTTACAAAAATTTACAAAAAATTAGCGTCGGTTGCGGGCTGCCGAATGGACAGCCTAAAAAAAGCTGTTTGTCAAGTGTTGGCCGTTGACCCCGCCCAAAAAACGGATCTAATTTTGCGACACTCGTCGCGGGCCGCCCCAATTTTTTGACCCGAGTTTCAGCTCGTTTGATTCATCTGTTACCCTCGATCGGCATAAACTTAAAACTTACAAATCGATTTGGCGGACTTATGGATTATCGAGCAGCAGGTGTAGATGTTGAGGCGGGCAGAGCTTTTGTCGATCGCATCAAAAATACAGTCAAAAGCACCCACAGATCCGGTGTTTTGGGCGGATTCGGTGGATTTAGCGGGTTTTTCAGCGTCCCAGAGGGTTTAAAAGAGCCGGTGATGGTTTCGGGCACTGACGGTGTGGGGACTAAGTTGAAATTGGCCCACGATCTCGATCGCCATGACACAGTAGGCATCGACTTGGTGGCGATGTGCGTCAACGATGTGCTGACATCCGGGGCGGAACCGCTGTTTTTTCTGGATTATTTAGCCACGGGAAAGTTAAATCCAGAACAATTAGCTGCGGTGGTGACGGGGATTGCTGAGGGTTGCAAACAAGCGGGCTGTGCTTTGCTCGGAGGGGAAACCGCAGAAATGCCGGGTTTTTACCAAGCGGGCGAGTACGATTTGGCTGGTTTTTGTGTGGGAATTGTCGAAAAGAGCAAATTATTGGACGCTTCCCAGGTGCGGGTGGGAGATGTGGCTGTGGGGCTGGCTAGTTCGGGCGTGCACAGCAATGGTTTTAGTTTGGTAAGAAAAGTTGCTGGCGATTTGGGTTTTGATTGGAATTCCCAACCAGAAAAATTGGGCGGTCAAACTTTAGGAGAAGTGCTGCTGACTCCGACTACAATTTATGTGAAACCAGTCCTAGAAGCAATTAAGAGCGGTTTGGAAATACACGGTATGGCTCACATTACGGGCGGCGGTTTGCCGGAAAATTTGCCCCGCTGTTTGGGGGAAAATCAATCTGTCAAAATTGACTGCAATAGCTGGCCGAGTTTGCCAATTTTTGACTGGATTGCTGAAGCTGGCTCTGTGGCGGCTGCCGATATGTTCAATACTTTTAATATGGGTATTGGCTTTGTGCTGTTGGTCGATCGCACTCAAGTCGAACAAACTGTTAAATGGTTTGACTCTCAGGGAATTGCAGCGTTTGCGATCGGCGAAGTTATTGACGGTAGTGGCGAATTAATAATGGGCGTAGATTAATTTTAATTGAATGAATTAAAAAAAAAACGCCTTTTTTTTTCGGGTTAAATGCTTGACTCCTGGCAGCAAAGGAAGTACAATTAGATAATGGAAATAGTGGGAATTTTAAAATTTAAGTTACCACTCCCATTATCTAAAGTATACCACAAGAATTCGGGCCGAGTCAATAGGTAATACTTCTTTTTTAGGGCGAATTTTTTCACAAGCTTGGCAGAAACTCAGTTTATTTGACAATATAAATATTTGAAGGATAGAGCGATCGCAGATTTCAGGCAGATGAACGCTCAGAGACGCAGATAATTTCCACGGGTGGCGATCGCCTGAATGCAATTCGAGTCTAATTTATTGATGATAATGGGGAATCGATCGTTGGCGATCGGTAAATATCCTGGGCGGTGGCGCTCCCATCAATTGTCATGGTTTGCCGCGATCGCCGATCGCACTGACTTGACAGCGATCGATTTTCTGCACTAAGATAAAATATCTACCTGCCTAGCTCTACGGTTAAAAATTATTTTAAGTCAGCTCTTCTAAAGTTCAGAACGAACTGAGGAATGAGAAAAGAGTAAAACAGATATGTCCGCCTATTCTGAAGTGCGGATTGTAGATTTTAGTAATTTCAAAGCCAGCTCAATTATCAATTTCAAAAGTTGGGCGGTTAAATAATTGTTGCCGAGCCTGGTTTACCTCAAGTAAAGCCGGTTAAAAATGCGGTGACAAGAAACAAGATTTTTCGTTTTTTTATATAGCAGGAGCCACAATGTCAAAACTTTTTGGGAAAAGTTTCTGGTTTTGCCTAGCTTTTTTTAGTAACCTGTTGTTAGTAAAAAGCACAGTTTTTGCAGCAGAAACAACTGACGCGCTGGTGCCACTTCTTGATGCACCAGAGCCGATTGCCCTTACGGAAACCCAGCAGCAGCTTGCCGCAGAAACCAGCCCGCCAAATCCAGCCGCAACACTTCCGGCACCGCCAGAAACAGCCACCTCTAGCGCGACAGCAGACACCTCAGAAAGCGAATTAACCGCAACATCAAATCCCCCGACTGCGCCAGTCATTGCCAGCGAGTTAAAGCAATCTGAAACCCCAGAAATTCAGCCAGAAAAACCCGCACAGCGATCGCTAGATGCGGCCTCTATGGATCAGGTGACATCAGTATCTCAACTCTCCGACGTGCGGCCGACAGATTGGGCATTTGGCGCACTACAATCCCTCGTCGAACGCTACGGCTGCATCGCCGGATATCCAGACGGAACCTATCGCGGAAACAGAGCTTTAACTCGATACGAATTTGCCGCTGGTTTGAACGCTTGCTTAGACCAAGTTACCAAGCAAATTGGCTCGTCAACGGCTAATTTTGTCACTAAAGAAGATTTGGCAATACTGCAACGCTTGCAAGAAGAATTTGCCGCTGAATTAGCTACCTTGCGCGGGCGAGTTGATGCTTTGGAAGCGCGGACGATCGAACTCGAAGCAAATCAGTTTTCGACAACTACTAAATTGAATGGAGAAACCATTTTTGCGGTGAGCGATACCTTCGGAAAAGGTGCTGTCGGTGATGACAAAACTGCTACAAACTTGGGCTATCGCGTGCGTTTGAATTTCGATACTAGCTTTACTGGAACTGACCGTTTGAGAACGCGGTTGCAAGCGAGAAATAGTGCTCGGTACGATCGCACTACGGGCACTCCCATGACTCGCACCAACTTCGACGGGGATCGCGGCTCTCAAATCGTCCTCGATAAACTCAGCTATCAGTTCCTCATCGGGAGCCGCACCACTGTCGAAATAGGAGCAACTGGACTTACTTCTGATGACGTAGCTCCGTTAATCAACCCTTATTTTGATAGTGCAGCTCAAGGTGCTATTTCTCGGTTTGGAGCGTTCAATCCCGCGATTTACAACACTCCGGGAGAAACCGGAATTGCGATCAATCATCAATTTAGCGATCGGCTAAATCTAGCTTTGAGCTATCTAGCAAATAACGCGGCTGACTCTACACAGGGTAACGGACTTTTTAACAGCAGTTACGGGGCGATCGCTCAATTAACATATTCCCCAAGTTCCAATCTCGATTTAGCCCTAAGTTACGTGCGCAGTTACTCCCGCAAAAATGATGTCGATCTTTCCCTCGGTACCGGCAGCAATAACGCCAATCAACCATTCAATCAAAGCGCTACCAGAGGGAACCATTTCGGTGTCCAAGCAAGCTGGCGGCCTTCGTCTCGATTTGCGCTTTCAGGGTGGGCGGGATACGTAGACGCTCAACAATTGTCAGACGGCGATGCGAGGGCGGGAATTTGGAACAGTGGGGTAACTTTTGCCTTCCCAGATTTGTTCGGAGAAGGTAATGTTGGCGGTTTGATTGTTGGTGTCCCGCCCAAGGTGACTCGCAACGATATTAAAGAAAACAAAGACAATGCTACTTCTGTCCACATAGAGGCTCTGTACCGCATCCAAATGAGCGATTTTATCAGCGTTACGCCCGGGGTTTATCTGATTACCAATACGGATCACAATAAGGATAACGGTACAACATGGGTGGGAGTTTTGCGCACCAGCTTTACTTTCTAGAATACACAAGATTGCCAAAATAGCTAGGACGGGCATCTTGCCCGTCCCACAAAATAAAAAAATGTGGGATGGGCATCTTGCCCGTCCAAAAATTTGATTAAAAGGACTTTTACAATCTTGTCTAATGTTAAGAATTGTGCGCTGCGAACTTTTTTTTAGGTAGGTTGGCTGCGCAATTCTCTATCTTTAGAATGGTGAATGGATTGCGAGTTTTAGCATACTTTATTTGCAAGGGGATTTGTGAGGAAAATGCTGGATATGAAACGTTTAAAATTGCGATCGATGGTGGCGGCGGCGATCGCGATCGCCTTTAGCTTAATTGCGATCGCCAGTTACGCCCAAGCCAACAAAACTTTAACCCTCGCGACTTCCCCAGACTACCCGCCCTACGAATTTAAAGATACGGCGGTTAGCGGCAACGAAATCATCGGTTTTGACATCGATATTGCCAAATATATTACTAAAGAATTGGGCTACGAACTAAAAGTCATCGGCATGGATTTTAACGGCTTAATTCCGGCTTTGCAGGCAAAAAGAGCCGATTTAGTCATGGCGGGAATGACTCCCACAGCCGAAAGGAAAAAAAATGTAGATTTTTCTGACCTTTATTACGAAGCTCAAAATACAATTGTCGCCAAAAAAGGCAGCAATTTGACCAAAGCTGAAGACTTAAGCGGGAAAAAAGTAGGGGTTCAACTCGGAAGCATTCAACAGGAATCTGTGAAAAAAATGGCTGGGGTGCAAGCGGCTCCTCTCAACAAGATTCCTGATATCATTCAAGAAATAAAAGCGCAGCGGATCGCGGCGGGAGTAATCGAGGATACGGTTGCTAAAGGTTATGCAGCAGCCAACCCAGACTTAGAATTTAATACAATTCCGAATACTGAAGAAAGCGGTTCGGCGATCGCCTTTCCGAAAGGTTCGACATTAGTTCCCGAATTCAACCGAGTCCTCCAGCAAATGAAAGCCAGCGGTCAAATTCAGGAATTAGCTACTAAGTGGTTTTCTCGCCCGATCGCCACTGAACCTACTTCAGCAAATCCGTCTCCAGCACCAGCAAAAATCGGGTTAGATATTGGCAAAATAGCGCCGAATTTACCTTACATTTTAGGCGGAATTTGGGTAACATTAACCTTTACCTTGCTCTCGGGATTTCTCGGATTTATCTGGGGAATCGTGCTGTCTATGTTCAAAATTTCTAGCATCAAACCGCTGGCTTGGTTCGGCAATGCCTACACTTCAATTTTTAGAGGAACACCGCTAATATTGCAGTTGACTTTAGTTTATTTTGCAACGCCGCAGCTTACGGGGTATAATATATCTGCGCTGCAAGCTGGCGTCATTACTTTTTCCCTCAATTCTGGGGCTTATATTTCCGAGACGATCCGCGCCGGAATTCAAGCCGTAGATAAAGGGCAAAAAGAAGCCGCAGAATCCCTCGGCGTTCCCTACAAACAGATGATGGGCGATATTATTTTGCCGCAAGCTTTAAAAAATATCTTGCCTGCATTGGTGAATGAAAGTATTGCTTTGTTGAAGGATTCAGCTTTGGTTTCGGTAATCGGCGTAGAAGATTTGCTGCGCCGCGCTACAATTGTGGGAGCAGAAAAGTATATTTACTTTGAACCTTTGATATTTGTCGGCGCAATTTATTATTTGATGGTGCTTAGTTTAACTTGGGGGGCCAATGTACTCGAACGCAGACTCCAAAGTAGCAGTTAAGGTCGATCGCCTTTATAAATCTTTTGGCAATCTTAAGGTTTTGCGCGAGATTACCACGGAGATTCACAAAGGAGAAGTGATTGCGATTATCGGCCCTTCGGGGTGCGGTAAGTCAACTTTTTTACGCTGTTTGAATCTCCTGGAAGTTCCGACTTCAGGACAGATTTACATTGACGGGGTAGATATCACTTTACCGAAGGCGGATATTATGAAAATACGCCAGAAAGTGGGGATGGTGTTTCAGCAATTTAACTTGTTCCCGCACATGACTGTGCTGCAAAATGTGACTTATGCGCCTCTCAAGGTGAAGCACGTAGAATCGGATGAGGCGCGTCTGAAGGGCTTAGAATTGCTGGAAAAAGTCGGTTTGTCTGATAAGGCGGATGTTTATCCTTCTAAGCTTTCGGGGGGTCAAAAACAGCGGGTGGCGATCGCCCGTTGCTTGGCGATGGAACCGGAAATTTTGTTGATGGATGAACCGACTTCTGCACTCGATCCGGAAATGGTGAAAGAAGTGTTAGACGTAATGAAAGCTTTGACGCAGACGGGCATTACAATGGCAATTGTGACTCACGAGATGGGTTTTGCGCGGGAAGTAGCCCACCGGATTTTGTTTCTGGATGGCGGAAAGGTGGCGGAAGATGTGGCGCCGCAGGAGTTTTTTAGCAACCCGAAGTGCGATCGGGCTAAGCAATTTCTGGAAAAAATGCTTTAATTCATATAAGAATTAGAGTTTTTAACCGCAGAGGACACAGAGGACACAGAGTTAGAGGAGAAAGAGAAAGTTGCGGTAGGGTGCGTCACTTTGAGATGCTCGATCGACACGGAAAGTATAATGCTGACGCACCATTTATTGCGTGGTGCGTCAGCTTTGAGATAGTTAGTTTGTCACGAAAATAATGCGAGCTGACCCACCCTACTTCCTTGTTACCTTATTTTCCCTTTCAGTATATTCACATAAGTAATACTTAGATTTTAAAAAAAAGTCTCTTCAAGCAAGCTTTTTGTCCGCAAAATTACTGAGTTTATCCAAACAATATTAAGTTTAATTCAAGCAACTGACAAAGGAGTAAGCACTGCCATACAATATTTAAATTGCGATCGTCGCAAGCCCATAATTTCCCATTTTCCAAGTAGCTAAAGGTAGATCATGCCACACAAAATCTCTGAAACTCTCAAAGCGATCGCCTTTATCGATACTGCTGTCCCTGACTGGCAAAGTTTAGTTGACGGCGTTACCCCTGGAACAGAGGTAATTCTGCTCGATTCTAGCCACAACGGGGTAGAACAAATTGCTCACAAACTGCGGGGCGGTAACTTCTCGGCAGTTCACGTTGTATCCCACGGCGCTGTCGGTTCTCTGCAACTGGGCAATACGATGTTGACTTTGGATACATTGAACGCTTCCACTCCAGCCAACATCATAAATGAAGAAAACCGGGGTGTAGTGTCTCTTTCCCCCTCCCGAAATTACGACTTTGTGCTGTGGGTAAAGGAATGGGCAAAGGGGCTGGCAAGTAATGCTGAGATTTTTCTGTATGGCTGCAACGTAGCAAAGGGAGATTTGGGTGCTGCTTTCGCACAGCGGTTGAGTCAGCTAACAGGGGCTAATGTGGCAGCTTCTACGAGTCTGACGGGTAGTGCCAATAAAGGCGGCGACTGGGAATTGGGGTATACAACTGGGGCGATGGAGGCATCTTTGGCGTTTGGGCCACAGGTGCAAGACGCTTACCAAGGAATTTTGGCAATTAAAGTTATTTACGATGCAGCATTTTCAACTCAAGCGAAACCAGCATTTGATTACGCAGTTAATATTTGGAATCGGCTAGTTGACACATCAAAAGTAGACGTAACAATTAACGCAACTTGGGAAACTGTAACTGGTTTTTTAGCAACAGGTAGAGGCTCTAACACAGCAGCAAATTTTACGGGCGCACCGTTAACAAACACTATTTATCAAATAGCCTTAGCCAACCAATTAGCAGGCACGGATTTCAATGGAAGTTCCCCTGAAATAGATGTCCGTGTTAACAACGATCCCAGCCCTAGTTCGCCGGGAATTTCTTGGTACTTTGGAACCGATACAAATCCCGCTGCTAATCAGTACGATTTGGTTAGCGCAGTCCTCCATGAAATTGCTCACGGAATGGGATTCGTTAGCTTTTTTCAGTTCGATACTGCCACTGGACAGGGCAGTGCGTTCGATACTACCAATAAATATCCCAGCATCTACGACAGATTTATTGAAAATAGTTCAGGTCAGAAAATCACTGACACAGTGCTTTTTCCTGTGCCTTCTGTCGCACTAGGAAACCAGCTAATCAGCAATAACCTGTTCTTCAATGGCCCCAAAGCTGTCGCAGGAAATGGCGGCACCAAACTTAAGGTTGAAGCACCTAACATCTTTTACAGTCAAAGTATCAGTCACCTAGACGAAGCCACCTATGGAAATGGCAGTAATTCGTTGATGACAGCCAGTCAGGGTTTGGGAGTAGCCACCCATAACCCTGGACCTCTTACACTTGGCGTACTGGAAGATATAGGTTGGAAATTAAATGCTGACTTGGGTGTAACTCTGACAGTGGACAATCCTGCACCCAAAGAAGGGGATGTCATTACCTACACTGTCAGTGCAAAAAATGTGGGATTAGGCAATGATGCTGCCAATATCAAGTTGACAAGTTTGTTGCCTACAACTCTCAGTCTTACAAGCAATACTCCAACCCAAGGTACTTATAATGCTGCAACAGGTGCTTGGGATGTGGGCAAATTAGCGGTTAATGGTACTACCTCGTTAACTCTCAAAGCTACAGTCAATCCTGGTAGTGGTGGGCAAACCATTAGTAACAGCGTTACGATCGCTTCTGCCGATCGGAATGACCCTGATATTACGAACAATAATGCGAAAGTTGACATCGCTGTAGCTCCAACTCCAACAACTCCGACTCCAACAACTCCGACTCCAACAACCCCAACTCCAACAACTCCAACTCCAACAACTCCAACTCCAACAACTCCAACTCCAACTCCAACTCCAACTCCTGCACCCTTAGTATCCATCTTTTCACCCAAACCCAATGCCACAGACGGCGGCAAACCTACGGGACTGCCACAAAATCTTAGTGGGCCAGGATTTTACTTCTTCACAGACAATGCTGATACTGTTATACCGCCAGACGCGATCGGTAAAGGAATCTTGGGCCTATCCGGCAATGACTCTTTAACAGGTACGAATAACGATGACACCTTCAGTGGCAATCAAGGTGCTGATACACTTAACGGACTGGGTGGCAACGACATTTTGTTAGGCGGAAAAGGCTCTGATAGCATTGATGGCGGTGCTGGCAACGACTTCCTCAGCGGTAATAACGACAATGACACTCTAATAGGAGGAGATGGCAATGATGTTATACGGGGTGGCAAGGGAAATGATATTCTCAATGGCGGTGCGGGCAACGATATACTCATAGGCGATCGCGGCCAAGACATTCTTACAGGCGGTGATGGCAATGATGCTTTCTTCTTCGGCCCAGATGAAGAGACAACTCCGATTAATCAAACAGATGTGATTACGGACTTCCGCCCTGGAGATTCAATTGGTTTGATGGAAGGAATTACATTTTCTGCTCTGACTTTTGAGCGTGTGAATTTGCAGCTTGACGGCGCAACACCTGTGGCTTCAACGGCTATCAAAGTGGGTGATAATTATTTGGCTATAGTCTCTGGGGTAGCTCAAAATGCCCTGAATGCTAGCGTTTTCTTCAAAGCCTAGAGCGATCGCACGGGCTGGATCAAGGCATCTATGCAATTGGGCTCGGCAGCTATTCTTGCGGCCCAATTGCTTGTTATAAAAATAAGACGCTAGCTACACTAACCTGCTTTTGCCTGATAAAATAATCAATTCGGTTGGCAGCTTGATTGCAGTATTCCTATTACCTGCAATCTGCTCTAATCTGACATTCTAAACGGCGCACCCTAGAATCACGACAATATGCGGTTTTAAATTCACCTTTTTTTAACTGTGCCCGCGCTGGCGATCGCACTTCGCCAAAACAGCACCGGAAACATCCGCCAGAATACTGATAATCCGATACAAAGCCACCGCACTCAAAATTATACCGATCGAAAAGCGATCGTCCAGGAGCGTGATCGCCGTTGCTTCAAATACTCCCATTCCCCCCGGCGCACCAGGTACAACCAAACCCACCACAAACGCAAAACAAAAAGCACCGAACAAGTTGGGAATATCGAGAAAATTCACCGGAGTTAAAGCCATTACCGTTAGCAAAAATCCGCTACCCCGCAATCCGATAAAACACATTTGTCCGATTAACGGCACTAAAGGATAGCGTTTAATTGGTAAATTATTTTGGCGTTGGGACTTGACACTCGATGTTTTTTTAGCTAGACTGGAGCTAGACCCTAAACGCGAAATCAGTCCATCGCCCCCAGCCTCCTCAACCTCGGAATTTTCCCCATTGTTCTTGGATAACTTCAACCGCTCTACAAATAGGACGATCGGATTTAAAATTCGGGGATGAATCGTCGTCAAAATAGCAGCACAGCCGACAATTCGCAACAAACCATCGGCGCCCTCAAAACAAATCAAACCAATCAGCACGCCCGCAGAAGCCATCAGCAGCGGTTCTAGCAGCACGCTGAGAGTAGCAGCTTTGGGGAAAATCCCGGCTTTTTTTGCTGCCAAAATTCGACCCCAAAAATGCCAAATATTCCCCGGTAAATACTTGGCAATATTAGTCTTGAGAAAAACTTGAATCGCCCACGCAGCATTTACAGGTTGGCGGAATTCTCGCAAAATTAGCATCCACACCCAGCCGACAAAAATTAGAGACAGTAAAGTGACGCCGAGGGCGATCGCCAATAAGGG
Source organism: Cyanobacteriota bacterium (assembly GCA_043767465.1). Classification (GTDB taxonomy): domain Bacteria; phylum Cyanobacteriota; class Cyanobacteriia; order Cyanobacteriales; family Microcoleaceae; genus Microcoleus. The sequence goes on along the minus strand of JAYUGZ010000487.1, from coordinate 5,455 downwards.
AAAACTTTCGGATCGAATTTGGATATTCGCGACTTCTCGCCAGTGAGTTACAAAAGCTTGGGCAATAAATAAAAATGTCCCGGCCAAAATCACATAGCGCAAATAAGGCTTGAAACGCGCTTTCGTGAGGGTGAAAAAATTCTGAATTCGATGCAAGTGTGGTTTTCCCATTTTCTGCTCCTGATTAGTGAATTTGGGATGGTAAATTTATTAAGGACAATTTCATGTTTTAAATCTAAAATTTAGATTGATTTTATCTAAGGAGTAAATTTCTATGCCCGGCCCGAGCCCTGACGGATTTTCCTATCTTTTAGATGATAGCGCCAACGGTTTGACATTAACTCCAGGCTTTTTAACTCCTTATCCTAACGGACTTTTTGCCCTCGGAGGTAACGATTTTATTGTCGGTTCCTCGGATGCCGATCGCCTCAGCGGTGATAATGGTAACGACAGACTCCTCGGCGGCGGCAATTCCGATACACTCTTTGGTGGTGTCGGGAATGACTTGCTAAATGGCGGTGCCGGCAATGACTTCCTGTTTGGCGGCAAGGGCAGCGATACCTTGGAGGGAGGTAGGGGAGACGATTCCCTCAACGGCGGTGCCGGCAACGACGTTTTAGTGGGCGATGGTGGCAGAGATACGCTGACGGGGGGTTTGGGCGCAGATACCTTTGTCCTGCGCAGCAACTCTGCTGTTTCCAATCCGGCGGTTGCTGACATAATTACTGACTTTAACAGTTTTGAGGATGCGATCGGGCTAACTGACAATCTTACCGAAGCAGACCTCACTTTGGAAGCAGTTGCGGGCAATACAGTCATTAAAATTCGCCAATCCAATGCTATTTTAGGCTTAGTCGCCAACACATCACCACAAAACCTCAGCGGTAAGTTCATCTCTGCAAATGCCGTATTGGGAAACCCACTCAGCCAAGCCCGCGATTTAGGCGTTTTGAGCAGCAATCAAACCATCGCCGACTCGGTTAGCAACGCCCGCCCAGACAACATTTACCGCTTTACTTTACCTGCAACTAACGACTTTAAATTAACTGTCAGCGGTTTTAGTGCCGATGTTGACGTGGCTGTAATTAAAGATATTAACGGCGACAATTCTATTGACTTTACTGATATTATTGCTTCTGCTAAAGAATCAGGTTTATCGCCCGAGTCTATCGACCTCAAAAGTTTGGCAGCCGGAACATACTTTGTCCGAGTTTCTCAAAACCAAGGTAATACAACTTTTACCCTAAATTTATCTGCAAGTCCTGCAACTATTGTTCCTAACAATCCCAGCAACTCACCGGGTTTTGACTCTCGTTTTGGGTTCGGTTTGGTGAATGCGGCGGCGGCAGTTGCTTCTTCTCAAGGTGTGCCAACTTTTCCTGATGTTCCCGACTTGGGTGGCGACGAGTGGGGCAGAGACTTAATTAAAGCTCCAGAAGTTTGGGCAAAGGGGTTGACTGGAGATGGCATTGTGGTAGCAGTTATCGACAGCGGAGTTGACTACAATCACCCGGATTTAACGGGGAATATTTGGAGCAATGCGGGGGAAACTGGTGTTGATGCGACTGGTAGAAATAAAGCTAGCAACGGCGTAGATGATGATGGCAATGGCTTTGTTGATGATTTCCGGGGATGGGATTTTGCCAACAACGATAATGACCCGATGGATGATAACAGCCACGGCACTCATATATCTGGTTTAGTTGCTGCAAAAAAAGATGGAGTGGGAATAACTGGAACGGCTCCGACTGCGAAGATTATGCCTTTAAAAATACTCAATAGCACAGGAGTAGGCAAAATTAGCGATGAAATTAACGCAATTAATTACGCGGTGGCAAATGGTGCAAAAATCATTAATGTGAGTTTTGGCGGCCAACAGTTCAACGATCGCGAATTGAGTGCAATTCGAGCGGCGGAAGCTAAAGGTGTGATCGTGATTTCAGCAGCCGGAAATGATGCGCGCCCGGATGTTGATTATCCGGCTAAATTTGCGAATGAGATAGGAATTGCTGTCGGTGCGGTTAACCGGAATGGCTTGTTTACCGATTATTCTAACCGGGCGGGATCTGACACAATTAGTTATTTTGTTGCTCCGGGTGGTGACGGTGGCAGGGCTGATGCTGGGGACGTTTATTCAACCGTGCCACTGTCTCAACCGGGGATTCCCTATCGATATTTGGCAGGTACTTCGATGGGAGTGCCGCACGTATCTGGGGTGATAGCTTTGATGTTGCAAGCCAATCCGAATCTGACTCCTGCTCAAATTAAGCAAATTCTGGCGGAAACTGCTAATCGAACAGTTTAAACTCGATTTCGGGCTATTCGCGATGTGCAACATAATCACAAGGTGCGCAATGCGCACCTTGAGTCCGCGCACCATCCGGACTTCGTTTGTGTAGTAGCGGTTTCAACCGCCGACTCTGATCTGGGATCTTAATAATTGGCCGCGTAAGTCAAGTCAAATTGGCGGCACAGGGTGATGCAGCAGTAATTTGGTCGATCAAATACTAACTCGTAATTCATCTCGCCATCTATTTTGGTAATCGGCTGCTTGAGAGGGATGCCGTGAATGTCGTATTGGCGGCGTTCTAAGGCACTCCAGTCGATAATTTTGATATCGATTTGGTTCTGCAACTCACTAGCAATCAGATATAAGTGCATCTTATCTTGAACTTTCCCAGTCAGGGGAATTTTCATTAACACTGACTGAGTGACAAGGGGTTTTTGGTCGTTGGGATGCTTCTGAGTGTGGCAGCTTTTGAGTTCGATATCGTAAGGTTCTACCTTAAATTTCTCTCCGTTGGCGATCGCAGATGAGTGCAAGTCTTTCAGGGACTTTTCTAGGTGAGGGATCAGCCCTAAGTCTGGATCGCACAGCAGTCTGCGAATATTCGAGGTTTCAGTGACTGTCATTTGAGATTTTTGATGTTATTTTTGTTATTCTTAATTTCTAGTTTACCGCGAAACGCACCCATATTGAACTCTACTCTAGACATACTTCCAAAAACCCCGTTGCTGGGCAGTATGTCGGGATTAACAGCAGATGTTTTGGCAGCAACCGATTTTTTTACCTGAATCCTGTCAGATTATTTTTTAGTAATTTTCCACAAATTGAGATCGACATTACCAACAGCCGGATCTATTTGATAATTTTGCTGTTCAATTGCCGATCGCAAATCTGACGAAGGTCTGTATAAAAACAACTCGCCGAAACCGCCGGGAATTTTCGGGGCTTGTGGTTTTTTCAGTACCAATTCTCGATTTTTGTAGCAAGAAGTGTAACAGCGCGGTTCGATTAGCAGTTTGACTTTTGGTTGCAGGCGATAACTTAAAGGCATGATGTATGCGATATTCGCATCGCTGATAATTAAGGGATTGCTTGCAGAATTTACAGTCGTAGCGACTTCTAATTCTGCGCGCAACCACCCACTGCCTTTATTCCACCAACTGTCTGCTTGAGAACTAACTCCACCGGAGATAATGCCTGCACAAAACAATGAAACTATTACTATTTTCCACAATTTTTGCTGTTTTAAGTTAGCAAAATTATTACTAATTTTCGCAGACAGCAGGTAAGCAACTGCTAGCTGAATTCCCACATAACAAGGAACTAAATATCGCGGATTTGCCGATCGCCTGCCACCTTTAAGTAGATCGGGCAAGGCTAAAAATAAAGCGGTTGTGGCAATTAATAACAATATCAACAACCAAACCCGTTTTGGTGTTTGCCGGCACAGAAAATAAATCGCATAGCCGACTAAAGCTAAAATCATGATGCCAAGGGGAATTACTAAGGCTAATTCTGTGGCGCTGGCACTGCCATCAATGCCAATATCAAAAAATGCGATGCTGACAGCGCCCACCCACCTGCTAACTAATCTTAAGAGACTTGTTTGTTCGGCCCATGCTGTTGTGCTTCTAATTTGATTGAAGTTTTCTACAGTATTGATGAGGGAAGGCATGAAGCCGATTAAGGCGAACATTCCTGCTGCATAATAGGCAATAAATGTTTTAACATCCCGCCAATTAGCAATGACTGCGACGTAGATGGCGTGGGCTGCGGCTACCCAGACAAATAACAAGTGGGTGTACAATCCCAGTGTTGCTGTGCCTGCGTAAAGCGCCCAGGAAAGAATGAGGTCGAGATTATTTTGAGTAGACTCGGGGCGCATTGCTCGCAGCAAGGCTGCACTGGATAAAATAGTAGTTAATGTCCACAAACTGTACTGCCTTGCTTCTTGGGCAAACAAGATGTGGTAGGGAGAAATGGCGAAAATTGCGATCGCCATCCACGCTACTGCTGATGATTCAAATAACTCCCAAGCCAGCCAATAAACAGCCGGAAATACTAGCAAGCTAATGACGGCTGCCAAACTTCTCATTGCTGCTACGGAACTGCCGAACAACTGCGCCCAAAATCGCGCTAGTACGTAATACAGCGGCGGGTGTTGGGGGTCTTCGGTTGCTAATGAATTCAGGGTGTCGCTTACAGTTTTTTGGGAATTTATCTGCTGGTATTTTTGTAAATCGGAGGGTGAGGTTATTTTTTGGTACGAAGTTTGTTTGATAATTTCCGCTTCGGTGTAGCCGGAAACTCTTAAAGAAGTATAGGTTTCGTCGATCCAGTAAAATTTGCGATCGAGATTGACAAATCGAAATAAAATGCCGATTACTAATACAATAACAAGTGAGAAAGTTAACCAATTTCGGGAAATCTTAAAACTCATTTTCTATCAATGTTTTATATTAAGTCAACTTAAGGTACAATCAATAGTCCGGCAGGGGTTGAAACCCCTGCCTCAAAGCGAAAGTCCTCGCTATGAGGACTGAAGAGAAGAATTTTCAACTCATTAGTCCTCTTGAGAGGACTTTTGCTATTAGACAGGGAATTCATTCCCTGGCGGACTGGCGGGCCCCAGTGGCTGACAAGAACCAAAAGAATGATTAATCGTCTACTCCATCAATCGGTGCAAAACCTTGCCGCTGAATATTTTCAGTAATCGTGCGAGGTTCCAGGAATTGCAGCAAATAATCCGGGCCGCCGGCTTTAGAACCAACTCCCGAAAGTTTGAATCCTCCGAAGGGTTGGCGGGATACCACTGCGCCTGTGATGCCGCGATTGATGTACAGGTTTCCGACTTCAAAATCGGCTTGGGCGCGATCGATATGCGAAGGTGTGCGAGAATACAATCCACCAGTTAAGGCAAAATTTGTACCGTTAGCAATGTCAATCGCTTCATTGAAATTCTTTGCCCGAATCACTGACAAAACTGGGCCAAAAATTTCTTCTTGGGCGAGAGTTGCTGTCGGCGATACTTCCGTGACAATGACTGGGCCGACAAAATAACCGGTTTCGGGTGCCGACATTTCCAAAGCGATTTTGGCTTCGGCGCGACCTTTTTCGATGTATTCACGGATGCGCGATTGGGCGGTGATATCGATGACGGGGCCGACT
>JAYUGZ010000486.1:0-4185 GCA_043767465.1 Cyanobacteriota bacterium | reverse complement strand
CGTTTTTCGGCTCTTTTTCCCTCTGCCTCATCATAGTTTTTTTCCCTGATTATGGGATGTTTGGTTTCACCCTTTTTTAATTCGCCAACAGTCTCTTTCTAACCGCCGAATCTTATGGCGAATCTGATGCTATTCCCGCCAAAATGTAATGGAATCGTTGAGGGGTACAACTTGAGCGCCGGGAAAATAAAAGCTCAGAATTCGAGATCCATTCCAGCCCAAATTAGCTAAATTGTAAGAACCAGTTTGACTCATTCCCACGCCGTGTCCGAAACCGCCTCCGACAAAAGCATAACCGTTGAGAGTTTTATCAGGATTGTAAATTGGTTCTAGATAAAAAAGCGTGCTAATCGGCGGATAAAAAGCATTGCGAATCTCATCTTTGTCGATATCGATCGGGCCCAAATCAGTTTGTACCTTCATCTGCAAAACTCTACCAGCGGCTGACCTTTCCACCACTTCAACTTTTGTGAGAGTCTTAAAATTAGCTAGCGGGTGCTTCTTCTTCTGAAGATACTGTCGCATAAATCCACCAATCGATGTCAATGAAACTTGTTCGCGCCAGCGGAAGGTTTGTTCTTTTTCCTCATTAAACCCTGCTTTCAGAGTCATAAAGCGGCGGAAGTTGGTTTCGTCAGACAAGCTCTGCTTTGTCAAGTCCCAGAGGTTTTTGGGGGAATCGACGATCGATCGCAAATATGGACGTTCGGGGCCGTGCCACACATCGCCAAAAGTTGCTGTCACGCCGCCGCTAGATGCTGAATAGAGCGCGTCTACGAGCTGATTTTCGTAAGTTAGGACTAAACCGCTCGTTTGGGCGATCGCGCGATCGCTCTGCGGGAAAACTTCGGTCACACCTTTATAAACTTGACAGTTAACATCAGCGCACAACTCATAATTATCCACAGCAAACCGTCGCAAATTTCTCAGCGCATAAGTTCTCGCCAAAATAGTTTGAGCGACAATCGAAGCGTAAGGTGCAAAAGCACCAATTTCGTGAGGAACAACACCGCGCAAATAAGTTTCAGTCGGCACATTATTGACTAAAGTATAAGTGCCGTAAGCATTTTTTTGCAACTGCAAACTACCGCCATAACGGCGAGTTTGTTGAATAGCTTTTTCTGGATCAGTAGCTGTCGCCTCTTGGGTAGTTTGTTCCAATACCTCAATGACATTTTTGCCAGCAGTCACATCCAACTCATTGCGGTTAAAACGAAAGCCATTTAAAACCCAAAACGTTTGAGGTACTTGTTTAAAAACTTTCGTATCTAAAAAAGCAGTTTTGTTACCTTGAGCTTGCAAACTTTGCAACAGCCAGCGCCGCACCAAAGGAGAATTATAAGTATCTCTTTTCGCCCAAACTTGCCAGCGCAAAGGTTGAGCAATTTCCACATCAATGCCCTTAGCGCGCCACTGATTAGCGCTATCTTCTGCACTCTCAAAACTGCGGTGAGAACTTAAAACAACTCGTTCTTCTACTAATGGCGCTTCCAGAGGTTTATTCGCTATTTCTAGCTTGATGCTAGCGGCAGTTTTAGTTTCTGTACCTTGAGGAGTTTTGTAACTCAAAGTTAAACTGTCACCCGGTAAAGCTTTCAGCGTGAGTTTATCGATGGGTTTAGTGCCAAACCGCTGCACCACACCAATTTTGATGACTCTATTTTGGGGAGTTTGGGCGTATCCCGCAGCGCTGAAAATGGGCAACAGGCACAATGCGGTGAAAACAGTGCTAGAAATGCAGCTAAACCATTTGTAATTGGCAGTTGGAGGTGCTTGAGCGAACACGGTTATGTGTCTCCCGATAGTTGAAATTTGGGGATTTTTGACTTTTACGTTAGCACATTTGGCGGCCACTACAGCGGAATTGCCAAAGATAGGTCAGTCGTAGGGTGTGTCGCCTGCGATAAATCCCTAAACAAGAGCGACTTTTCGAGCAGCGACGCACCTTGCAAAATAGTTGTGTCCTCAGAAACCGGGTTTCTTCGTAGATTTCTCGCTACTAAACACAAAATTTCGTAGAAACCCGGTTTCTAGCCTCCCATGAGAAGCCCTGAAACTATCCAACCTTTAGGCACAGGTGCGTCGCTACTCGAAGCTACTCGAAAAGTCGATATGCAAGTTGGGGGTACGGAATGTGGGTTGTATTTACTTGAGTAATGCTAACTTGAGCGAGGTCAACTTGGAGGGCGGTCAGTTAGAGGGTGCTAACTTCAGTGGTGCTAACTTGAAAGAAGCTTGGTTGATAGGGGCTGACTTGAGTGGAGCTAATCTAAGTAATGCCTGCTTAGCAAACGCAAATTTGGACTCCGCTGACTTGACTGATGCCAACCGAGCGTGGAGTCAATTTTTAAAGTGGTTTTTTATCAGGAATAAACTGTGAAAATACTAACCTCAACGGAGCCGATATCAGCGATGGAGATATCACTGAAGCCTACTTTGAAAAAGCGACTCTAATTGGCACGAATCTAAGTAATACCAGGTTGCACCAAACAGGGTTTATGAATTCCGATCTAACTGGAGCCAACCTCAGTGGTGCGATTATCGAGGAAACTTCTTTCAAAGGTTCAAATCTCACCCATGCTAATCTAATGGGAGCTAAACCTGAACCAGAATATGGCTCAAATACACTCGATCTTACCGGAAAATTACAAGACGCTACCTTGTGCAATACTATCATGCCAGATGGAACGATCCGAAACGATAATTGTACAGCTTGATGAATGCTTAAAATTGCTATGAAACGATTACAAATTAAGGGTAAAAGTTATGAATGCGGAAGAATTAATCGGACGATATGCTGATGGTGAGAGAGACTTTATTGGCGCTGACTTAAGGAACATCTGTCTGATGGATGCTTTTCTAACGGACATCAACTTACGTAGTGCCAATTTAGAAGATTCTTTATTAATGAGAAATTTTCTGATTAATGCCAACTTAACTGGTGCTAACCTGAAAAAAGTTAATCTTTCAGATTCATATTTAATGAATGCTAACTTAATTAATGCCAATCTCAGTGATGCTAATCTCCATCAAGCTGATCTAACAGGTGCTGATTTAACAGGCGCTGATTTAACAGGCGCTGATTTAACCACAGCTCAATTGATTGGTGCTAATTTAATTGATGCTAAGTTAAATAATATTCAAACTAATAAATCGACAATTTTTCATCATACTATTATGCCTTCTGGAAATCGAAAAATGGATTCGGAGCGAGGCTTAAGTGGTGAAGAATTCAAAAGACGCTATGCAGATGGACAGAGAGAATTTACCGGAATAGTCTTACATCGAGTTAACTTAGAAGGTGCTAACCTACCTAATCTGAATCTGTCCTATGCTCATTTCAGTCAAGTTAACTTGCGTAATGCTATTCTGGAACCTTTTAGTTGGGACTCGGCACGAATTATTTATTGCGACCTTAGAGGTGCTAATTTAAAAGGTGGCAATTTTACTAATACCAGGTTTATTCACTCTGATTTAAGAGAGGCGCAACTTTTCGGCGAGGCAACCTGTACCAGTTTTATAGAAGTTAGCTTCCAAGGCGGTGTATTCCTATATCATGGACAGTCACCTCCTTTCTGCTATAACGTTACTTTACCAGATGGGGAATATATGGCTGGATGTAGTGATTGCTATCAAAAAACTACTCATATCAAAAAAGATGGCGAGTTTTAATGTTATGAGGATGGGATTTAAGCAAGGTCGCTAAATATAGTAAGGGTGAAGACCTGTCGCCCTTACCACATCTTAAAATGTTATAAATTGCGTAAATTTTATCCTCATTATTTTTACCCAAAGTAGTAGGGTGCGTCAGGATTGAATATTTCGATCGCAGACTAAGCATTTTCCCCTGACGCACCCTACGGTGAATTTATTATTAATGCTGTTTCCATTCATTGTAGGGTGCGTCAGGACTGAATATTGCGATCGCAGAATAAGCATTTTACTCTGACGCACCCTACGGTTAGTTTTTTATTAATGCTGTTTCCAATATTGACAAGCGGCATAGGCCAATGTGACAACACCAGTAATTATCGCAGCTTCATCTACCTCAAATTGCGGATGATGGAGGGGATAGTTCGGTTTGTCAGTCAGTCCAACTCCCAAGCGAAACATGGTTCCCGGTGCGTGTTCTAGATACATTGAAAAATCTTCCGCGCCGAGGGATGGTTCTGGTAAAATCTGGAC
>JAYUGZ010000485.1:0-4188 GCA_043767465.1 Cyanobacteriota bacterium | reverse complement strand
CCCTCCCGATCGCATATGTCGGACTAAAACAGTAGAACAGCACAGACAAGTATGACGGCTGCTCATGCAGCAGTCGATCGCTGGTGTATCTAAAACCTGCTCGGTGCGATCGTGTTTTAAGTGCCTTGACAATGGGATTGCATTAGTCAATAAAGTGTTCATCTCATATCCTGAGTCGATCGAGTTAACGTGCCGTTTTTTCCCACAAAGCTTTTACAGGTAGCTAAGATTGATTTATCTTATAAAAATTATAGGCAATTGACGTTTCAAGCCGAGTATTGACAGATGTGTGATTTGTATTAATTGAGTGAATACTTGATAATTCTTTACATAAATTTGTATTAATTCAGAATTTATTGCCATTCCCGAGCTTCCAGTTCCTGCTGAGGCAGCAATAAAGTCGCTTCGATTTCCTGTCGGATGGCGGCTGTCACTTCACAATTGCTGTGCAGACAATCGAGCAGAAGTTGATTGGCATTGTAGTAAGATTCCAGCACTTGCTGTTGAGCTGGACTAAACTCCCAGGTATGGTTAATATTGCGGTAATGGGCGATCGTCTCCCTCAACTCTTCCATCCAAGCAGAATAGTGTTTCTGCCACCACTCATCCAGCCATTCTCGGTTTTGACTCGCAGATGGCAATTCGTCTCTCAATTGTTGCAAAGACTTATAAAATCCAGCATCCAGAACCGTCACCAGAATATTGTTGAGTGCCTCACTACAAGCATTAGCACAGGCAAAATCCTGACTGTGATTAACCGCACATTCCAGCAGCAAATTATCTAACGCCGCATCTAAAAACATCCCTTGATCGAGGGTGCACGCTAACGCAAAGTGAGCCGCTGTATGAGGGCTTTGGGCAAGCGCCAAGTAAAACGCTCGTGAAGTGGCAACTTTGGGCTCTGTAGGAATCATCTGCGATTTTTGACTGGCCCACAGCAAAAATTCTTGCAGATAAGGATCTTGAGCAACTAATACATCAATCTGCTGCTTCATCAACTGCACCAGCGAATCTGCACTCCGCAACATCGCAGTTGTTAACAAGAAAACTTCGCGCCAGTGCGGGTCAGTTATGTGACTCACCAACCCGGACAGCGCTTGCTCTAATCCTCCCAGATTGTGACTCGCAACAATTTTTCGAGCCGTGAAGTATTCTTGAAATGCTAGATAGGAAAACGAAAAAATTCCTCGTGCTCGTTCTGTGAGCAACCCATGTTGAGCCTCGATTGATTTAAGTACGGCTTCGCTTTCGAGTTGGAGTTCCTCTGGTTCTAATAATGTCGCACCTGGCAAATTCCGCAAATAATCCCCAATGTATTGTTCGATGATCCGTTGCTCAAAAAAATAGTGTCCGTCTTCAAAGGTGACTGCCGCCAACTGACTCAGCAGCCTGAGTTTTTGGGGCAGTAAAAACCCTCGGTACACGTCATCGCGTTCGACTCCTTTAGCTTCATCCCATTTCCCCAGCAGCAAATCCAGTCCTTGCTTGTAAAACTCCGTCCGTTTAGTCGGAAATTTGTCTTGACCGTGAAACACCCAGCAAGCAAGATGTAGAAACAGCGGCGTAACTACCAGTTGGCGAAACTGCCAGTTTTCCGGCAAGTCCAATTTGCGCATAAACTGCATAGACTCTACCTCCCCCGATTCAGGGTTGGTTTTGGCAAATTCCACAAACCACTTTTGCGCGAAGGTGATGATTTGAGCCTCGGTAAAGGGGGCAATTTCCACATCGGTAAAGCCTTGCAGTTGCAGTTTTTGGGCGGCGGTGCGGCAGGTGGCGACGAACTGGTTTTTGTGATATTTTTCTGAGAATTTGCGCATCTCTTTCATAACTGCTGTAATGTCTTGGTTGAGCACTTCATCCATGCCATCTAGCAACAGCAAAACTCTACCGGCTTTGAGTAAAGTTTCAATTACAGACGGATTGGGTACACCTGATGTGAGAAATGCCTGATGAATGTAATTTAGGAAGCTAAATTTACCATCATCTCTGGATTCTTCGGCAAAATCTCTCAGGGCGATGAAAATTGGCACTTGATGGGCGGCAAATTTGCCCCGGTTGCACAGAATGGCTAGATGTTTCAAAAAGGTGGTTTTGCCGACTCCTGGTTTACCTAATACCCTGAGTTTGGAGTAGGTTTCGACTGCTTGCATTCCTGGTATTTGTTTTTGCTCAACTGCGCCTAAGCCGACGCGCTCAAATTCACCGGGCTCCAAGTTTTGCAAGTCGGCAATTTCAAACCACTGTTGGCTGGCTATTTCTTCTAAAATGTTGACATCGACGTAGATGTCATCAATGCTGACTGGACGGCTAATGTCGAGTAATTGCAAGATGCCACACTGGTTTTGAATTGTGTCGTGATATTGCGATCGCACAACTTGCACTAAACTGTCAATATTCCCAGAGGCAGTCTCGGCGGCGTCTCCGGGTTCGGGTAATTCCGCAGGCGGATTTTCGGCAATTTCTCGCCAATCTAAATCTAGTATGGTACAAATGCCTAAAAAAGTCTGGCGATCGACCCGTTGGCCTGTGAAAAATCGCCCAATTGGCTGACGAGTCTTTAAGTTGACTTCTCCGGCTAGATTGTCCTGAGTCCAGCCCTTGATGGCAAACGCTGCTTTCGCCCGTTGAATTCCAGAAAGGGATGCTTGGAGCGATCGTTTTGCCATAAAATACAAACCTTTGATTTAAAAATTCAAAATATTATGCCAACTTTGATAAATATCAGATGTTTTACTGACTTTTGGCGCAGTTGTGTGCTTTTTACTTCGGTAAATTGGTTTCTCAAAGCTCAACATGAAAATTGGATCGTGTTAGCGCCAGGAGGATCGGCCGTTGGCTGTTTAATTTACACTCACAGCATTACTTATGATGTTTGACTTTTCTGTACCCTGTTCTCCCCCAATTTCCCGCTGTTGTCGCTGGAGTTTGGCACAGGATCTCGCCGTCAAAAGTCGGATCTAAATGCCACTAGCCCTAGTTCGGCTCGCCCTCCCACCAACACAACATCGCGATCCTCTGGGTTGGCGTAGCCCCGGTAAGGGCGGGCTTTCATCTGGCGATCGTCAAAGCTAGCGCGATCGCGGGCGATCGCCCCTCTACCTTCTGCTGCCCAAAAGCTTACTGTCAGCCCATCTGAGATCCCAACCCTCATGTCTGAAATTATTTTTCTATCTATTTTGAAGTCGATCGAATCGCAACTTTAGTATGAAAACCGCAAAAATATTTACTTGTCCATAATAATATAGAGGTGCTTGATATTTCGACTCTACCAAAGGTTAGAGATGTATGAAATTAGTTTTTACCGTTATATCTGGTTGCCAATTGTTGACAACTAAAACCTACGTCAATCTGCCTCGTCATTCAGATTCGTTAACTCATAAATAGCTGCATAAAATTATACAGTCGTGAGGTTGACAGAGATTTTATTTGCTAAACTAATCGGTCATTTTGAGTTGAAAAAACGTTTAAATTAATCTCATTCTGCTGAAATTAAAGTCAGGATTTTCGGGCGTGTCCTCAAATCAACCAGATATAGCGAGGGACTAGAGCGTGGAGACTAAAAACTAGGGAAAGAAGGGAATAGAATAAGCGGGTTTTTTCAATCAGTTGACAGTTGACAATTGACAGTTGACAGTTGACTTCGGAGTGCGACCTCTACCTCAAAGTCCGAGGATTGGAGTAATGAATAGTTTTCTTTTAATTTCTCCCCGATCAGGGTTCCGGCTTTAAACCAATTCTTTCTGGTAACTCAGAATGTCCTAACCACGGGGCGCGCTTGCTATGACTACAGCCCGTTTGTGATGGCGCGTGGCAATGGGGCGATACTGCTTGAGTTTGGCGAATCAGCGATCGATTTGCCTATATACCCGTAACTGGCTTATGTGTTCCGCTTTTAATGATTAGAATTTTAAATATATGTTGCAAAATAAAGATGAAGGTGCTAAGTTATTTAACTGTGGGTACAAATGGGTCGGTGCCCGAGCGGTTAATGGGGGCGGACTGTAAATCCGCTGGCTACGCCTACGCTGGTTCAAATCCAGCCCGGCCCACCACACTTTAAATAAAAGTTAAAAGTTAAAAATTAAAAGTCAAAAATTTTAATTTAGCATTTTTAATCTTTTATGCCCGTGTAACTCAGGGGTAGAGTACCTCCTTGGTAAGGAGGAAGTCATGGGTTCAAATCCC
>JAYUGZ010000484.1:0-10426 GCA_043767465.1 Cyanobacteriota bacterium | reverse complement strand
TTTAATTCCCGTTGAGGGTGGTTATGAAACCACAGACGTACAGGTGGTCAATAATTGCATAAATGCGATCGGACCCAATGTAGATCCCGCAGGAACAGTTATTGACGGCACAAATAAGCTGCTGCTTCCCGGTTTTGTCAACGCCCACACACACTCTTCCGAAATGTGGCAACGCGGCATCATCCCTCCTTTACCACTGGAATTGTGGCTGGCAGAATTGTATGATTTTACCCCTCTCGATCCCGAACAAATTTATTTGAGTGCCTTGGGAACTGCGGTAGAAACATTGCTATCTGGTGGCACAAGCGTAGTCGATCATTTAGTTTTGATTCCTGGGCAAGAATTAGAGACAATTGCCGCCGCAGTTCGCGCTTATCAAGAAATCGGCATCCGTGCTTTTATCGGGCCGTTAATTCAAGATGAATCCCTGACAGCGGGAATGCCTGCGGGTGATGGCGGCATGGAACACGCTGCTTATATTCGCTCGACAAAGGCAACTTTGGAATTAATGGAATCAGCCATCAAACAGTTTCACAATCCCGAAAAAGGTGTTAATATATTGCTGGCACCGACGGGAATTCAACTGTGTTCTGATGCTTTGTTTGAAGGCTGCATCGATTTGGGCGATCGCTACAATCTTTGCCTGCACGCGCACCTCTTGGAAACCAACGCTCAAAAACAACTAGCTCAGGAAAAATACGGCTGTAGCGCTGTCGAACACCTGAAACAAATTGGTTTCTTGAGTCCCCACACTTCCTTAGCGCACTGCGTATGGCTCGACGATTGCGATATTGCGATTATGGCAGAAACTGAATCGACAGTTGTACACAATCCCCTCAGCAACCTGCGGCTAGGAAGCGGGATTGCACCAATTTTGAAATATCGTCAAGCGGGAGTAAACGTATCTTTCGGCTGCGATGGCGCTGCTAGCAACGACTCTCAAGATTTGCTGGAAGCGATTAAAATGGGTTCGATTATGCACAATATCACGGATTTGGATTACCGCCACTGGATTACACCGCGCCAGTCTGTAGAAATGGCATCGCTGGGTGGAGCAAAAGGTTTGAATCTCGCCGATGAAATGGGTTCGCTGACTGTCGGTAAAAAAGCGGATTTTGTGCTGTACGATTTAACCAGTTTATCATTGTTGCCGCGCACCGATCCGATCGGCTTGCTAATTTTGGGACGACCGACAAATGCGGTCGATAGTGTTTGGATAAACGGCACACAAATTGTCGCTGAAGGTAAGGTGAAAACGATTGATGTTGATGATTTGAGGCGGGAATTATTCGATCGCAGTGAGTGGAGTAGCAAGCGTCAATCGCCGATGGTGAGCGAGATTGAATCGCACTACCGCCAAGTGATGAAATTGCCACTCGGCGGTTGAAACCGCGACTAGACAAACAAAACCCGAGGAGGTGGGTTGAAGAAAGACTCGGCGGTTGAAACCGCGGCTATACAGACAAAACCCGCCTCCGCGGGTTGAAGAATAAAGGTGCGCCATGCGCACCCTACAGTATGATGTTAAGCTGTGGTGTTTACGAGAAATTGATGATTAAACTGCACAAATGGCGGCGGATACTGGCTTTAATAGTTGTTTTTGCGATCGCCCTTACCTCCTCCGCCATTTTCTCCCCCCGCATGGAGGCTCAAACTGCGCCTAAAACCCCAACAACCGAATTGCGCGGCATCTGGCTGACGAACATTGACAGCGACGTTATTTTCTCCCGCAGCAACATCATTGACGCTGTAAATCGACTGGAAAAACTCAATTTTAACACCATTTATCCCACAGTTTGGCAAGGAGGTTATACGCTGTATCCCAGCGCTGTAGCCAAACGAGTATTCGGAGAGTCGATCGATCCATCACCAGGATTGCAAGACCGAGACATTCTCAAAGAAATTATAGCACAATCGCACCAAAAAGGTATAGCAGTAATCCCGTGGTTTGAGTTTGGTTTCATGGCTCCCGCCGAATCGGAATTAGCCCGACTTCACCCCGACTGGCTAGCGCGGCGGCGCGACGGTTCAACTATTTGGAAACAAGGCACGCACGATCGAGTTTGGCTGAATCCTTTTCAGGCCGAAGTGCAGAAATTTATCTTAGATTTAATCCTAGAAATTGTGGATAATTATGATCTAGATGGAATTCAATTTGACGATCATTTCGGTTTGCCCGTAGAGTTTGGCTACGAGCCGCAAACAGTGTTAATGTATGAGAAACAAATCAAAAGCTCTCCCTCCAACGACGCCCGCGAAACCTTCTGGGTGCGCTGGCGCGCCGACAAAATCAACGACTTCATGGGGCGAATTTCCCGGGCCATCAAATCCCGCAAACAAAAATGTATTGTCAGCTTATCTCCGAACCCTCTGCACTTTGCTTTACCTGCCCACTTGCAGGACTGGTTTACCTGGGAAAGACGCGGCTATATCGAAGAACTTATAGTACAAGTTTATCGCAGCGATATCAAGCGTTTTAATGCCGAACTGGAACGGGAAGAAGTCAAACTGGCTAAAAAACATATTCCAACTGCGATCGGCATTTTAACAGGTTTAAAAAATAGTTCTATTCCGCTGACACTAATTCAAGAGCAAGTGCAAGAAGTCCGAAACAGAAATTTTGCAGGTGTTTCCTTCTTTTTCTATGAAAGCTTGTCGAATTGGGCAAAGGAAACCCCAGATCAGCGCAATTCTGCCTTGCAAGAATTCTTTCCCACAAAGATGCAGCGCCCGCCAGTTTAAAAGCTCAAAAACATCTGCGCAACATCTGCGTTGATCTGCGGTTAAAATTAAAAAAACAATAACTTCATTTACCAAATTATGAATGTCATTCCAGCGATCGACCTTTTGGACGGAAAATGCGTCAGACTGTATCAGGGAGACTACGCCAAGTCCCAAACTTTTAACGACAATCCCGTCGAAGTCGCCAGACAGTGGGTAAATCAAGGCGCCACAATGCTGCATTTAGTAGACCTCGATGGCGCAAAAGCGGGTCATCCTGTAAACTTAGCAGCCATTGAGGCGATCGTCCGTGCAGTGGACGTTCCTTGTCAATTAGGAGGCGGAATGCGCGATCGCCCTTCTGTGACGGCAATTCTCAACTTAGGCGTTCAGCGCGCCATTCTCGGCACTGTCGCCGTCGAACAACCGCAATTAGTCGGCGAATTGTGCACCGAATTTCCCGGTCAAATTATCGTCGGAATCGATGCCAGAAATGGTAAAGTTGCTACCAGAGGCTGGCTGGAAACTTCCGAAGTTTTAGCAACAGAATTGGCCCAAAAAATGGCAGAATTAGGTGCTGCGGAAATTATTTACACCGACATTCACCGCGACGGTACTATGGAAGGGCCGAACTTGGAATCTTTGCGCGAAATTGCTAACAGTATTTCGATTCCGGTGATTGCTTCGGGTGGCGTAAGTTCGATCGCAGATTTGTTGACTTTGTTGGCTTTGGAACCAATTGGTGTCAAAAGTGCGATCGTTGGTAGAGCAATTTATACCGGCGATATCTTGCTAAAAGAAGCAATTCAAGCAGTCGGACAAGGGCGGTGGCAGGATGTACCGCCAGATTTGGGTTCTTCCACCTTTGCATGATATTCTGAATCGGCAAAACCACCCTTAACAAAACCGGAACCATTGAGTTTATCTGCGTCCGGAACTATCTGATTTGAATGTCTTTCTTATCATCATCGTACCATGTTTTTGAACCCTACAATTACAGCTTTCAGTTCAGGGATAGCATCCTTAGTTGCTCCCATACCTTTGTTAGCAACAGTTGAGGCAGAAAATTCGCCGATCGTCCTCAGCGGAGTTTTGCTCAGTTTGGTAGTAATCTATCTCGCCAGCAAATTCGGCGCGGAAATAGCTAGAAACTTTGATTTCCCGCCAGTTTTGGGCGAACTGGTAGCAGGGGTGATTGTTGGTGTATCTGCATTACATCTAATCGTTTTTCCCGGAAGCGGGCTGTCAGCATCCAACTCCGGGATTATGACAGTGCTGCAATCGATCAATCATCTCTCTCCCGCCGCCCTCACCAGCGTCTTTGAATCGCAGAGTGAAGTCGTTTCAGTCTTGGCTGAATTGGGCGTGATTGTGCTGCTGTTTGAAATTGGCTTAGAGTCGGATCTCAAACAACTCAAAGAAGTCGGAATTCAAGCCACAGTTGTCGCTTGTGTCGGGGTAGCAGTTCCCTTTGCTGCCGGTACTGCGGGCTTGATGATTATTTTCCACACAGCGGCGATTCCGGCAATTTTTGCGGGGGCTGCTTTGACAGCAACCAGCATCGGAATTACCTCTAAAGTCTTGTCTGAATTAGGACGGCTGCAATCGAAAGAAGGTCAAATCATTGTCGGTGCGGCGGTGATTGATGATGTGTTGGGAATTATTGTCTTGGCTGTTGTCGCCAGCTTAGCAAAAACAGGTGAGATTGACGTTGTTAATGTCATCTATCTGATAGTCAGTGCCACTGCATTTTTGTTAGGTTCAATTCTGTTGGGCGGTGTCTTTAACAAAACCTTTTCTGCGGTTGTGCATACACTCAAAACTCGCGGCAATATAGTTGTCCCGGCGTTTACCTTTGCTTTCTTCATGGCTTTTCTCGGCAATGCAATTCATCTCGAAGCGATTTTGGGTGCGTTTGCGGCTGGTTTAGTTTTGGATGAAAGTGATATCCGCAAAGAGTTGGATGAATTGGTGAAACCCATTGCCGATTTGTGCGTGCCGGTCTTTTTTGTAACCGTCGGCGCGCGCGCGGATTTGGGAGTTTTGAACCCTACAGTGCCGGAAAATCGGGCGGGGCTTTTGATTGCGGTATTTTTGGTTGTGGTGGCGATTTTGGGCAAATTGGTGACAGGTTGGGCGGTGTTTGGTCAGCCTGGAATTAATCGATTGGCGATCGGAGTGGGGATGATTCCTCGGGGCGAAGTCGGGTTAGTATTTGCTGGAATCGGTTCGGCTAGCGGGGTTCTGGATAAGCCGCTGGAGGTTTCGATTATTATCATGGTAATTCTAACGACTTTTTTGGCTCCGCCTTTTCTGCGGATTGCTTTTGGCGATACCGTAGAACCTCCTGCTAGCGGGGAACCTTCCAGCGAGAAAACCGTTATTAGCGGGTGATTAGGTTTGATCGTTCGGACTTTAGTCCTCTGATTCCCAGGCTCCAGCCTGGGAACTCATATCACTCTTGCTCTGCCTCGCTTTAAGTGGGAACCAGTTAAAGCACTATAATTGTGGGAAATACTCGATCTGGTATTTGCAGCTATGGTTCAAACAACGGAACATCTTTACATTGTCAGAGATGAGCAAATTCTCAGCGGTGAGCCGATCGTCAAGGGCACGCGGACATCTGTTAGGGCGATCGTTGAAACTTGGCGTATGGGCATTTCACCTGAAGAAATTCCCAACGGTTTGCCTCACCTAACGCTGGCACAAGTATTCGATGCGTTGAGCTATTACAGTGACCATCAAGATGAGATTAATACTTATATTGAACGCAACCGAATTCCTGATGATTTAATTGACCCGTTGGTGCGAGATTTATGAGTAATTTGTTCATTCTACTCGTTACCAGGCTGTGCCTGGTAACGCATATCAGGAGGCTCTGCCTCCATTTCCCAGCCGAGGCAGAGCCTCTGGGTATGGGTTCCAAGGCTCTGCCTTGGAACCAGTTAAATTATGCAACAAATTTCACCTGCAATTTACCCAAACAAATAAGGACACGGCAGTGCCGTGTCCCTACCGAAACTAACCAGGTTTGCTATTACTTAACAAACAGCATTTCTTGATAAGTAGGCAGCGGCCACAAATCATCAGCCACTTCACCTTCCAAAGCATCAGCATACTGGCGAACCTCATCCATTAAAGGACGAATTGTTTGCGAAGCATACTGCATATGATCTTCTGTTGTAGCAAAATCGTGCTTGCTCAAAGCATCGCTCAACTTGCTGACAGTATCCATCATCGACTTAACCAGCGTCGCGACTTTTTCGGCAGTTGCCTTTTCCAACTCAATGCCAATCTCTTTCAAGCCAGCAATCGTGCTGGAAAGATCGGATAAATAGCTCACCGCAGCCGGATAAATTATGGTTTTGGCGATGCTTCCCACCAGTTTTGCTTCTACTTCAATTGCCAGCAAATACTGCTCTGCATAGACATCATAACGGCTTTCCAATTCAACCGGAGTCAGAACACCTGTCTTTTCAAACAAGTCTTCAATGTATCCTGCTTTCAACACAGGCAAAGCATCTGCCGTAGTCCGCAAGTTGGCTAAACCACGTTCCTCAGCCATTTTGTGCCATTCTTCAGAATAGCCGTTACCGCCAAATACCACAGCGCCGTGCTCGTCCATCACTTCTTTCAGGACTGTTTGGATGGCAGCACTCAGGTCAGTTCCCTTAGCCAAATCGCTTTCTAATTTGTTAGCAACCCAGTCCAAAGAATCTGCGAGAATTGTATTCATTGCCACCAGCGGGCCAGAAACAGATTGACCCGCACCTACTGCACGGAATTCAAAGCGGTTTCCAGTAAAGGCAAAGGGCGAAGTCCGGTTTCTGTCGCCAGCATCTTTTACGAAAATAGGCAGTGTTTCTACGCCTAAATTCATGATGCCTCGACCTTGAGAGTCCTTAACTCCACCCTTGCTAATTTGCTCGAAGATATCTTCTAATTGCGAGCCCAAATAGACGGAGATAATCGCTGGCGGAGCTTCGTTTGCACCCAATCGGTGGTCGTTGCTGGCAGTTGCAACTACGGCGCGCAACAAGGGGCCGTATTTGTGAACGCCGCGAATCACAGCGCCGCAGAACACGAGGAATTGCACGTTAGAGTGCGGTGTATCACCGGGGTCTAATAAGTTTCCTTGGGTGGCATTACCAACAGACCAGTTGACGTGTTTGCCGGAACCGTTAATGCCTGCGAAAGGCTTCTCGTGCAACAAGCAAATAAAACCATGTTTCTTCGCAGTGTTGCGGAGAATTGTCATGGTTAATTGTTGGTGGTCGCTGGCGACGTTTGCTGCTTCAAAAAATGGTGCAATTTCAAATTGACCCGGTGCTACTTCGTTGTGGCGGGTTTTCGCAGGAATTCCCAGGCGGTACATTCTTTCTTCTACTTCCTGCATGAAGACTTGAACGCGCTCTGGGATTGCTCCGAAATAGTGGTCGTCAAATTGCTGACCTTTGGCGGGAGGCTTGCCAAACAGGGTGCGACCTGCTAACAGTAAATCGGGGCGGTTGTTGGCGAAATTAGAATCTACCAGGAAGTATTCTTGTTCGGCACCGCAACTGGAATTTACGGGAGCAACTTCGGTATTTCCTAATAGTTTCAGAACGCGGGTTGCTGCTTTGTTCATGGCAGCAATGGAGCGCAAAAGCGGGGTTTTCTTGTCTAGCGCTTCACCTGTCCAGGAGATGAAAACAGTAGGAATGCACAAGGTCATGCCGTTGTCTGTTTCCATGACATAGGCGGGGCTGGTGACATCCCAGGCTGTGTATCCGCGAGCGGCGGCGGTGGAGCGGATGCCGCCGTTGGGGAAGGAGGAACCGTCGGGTTCGCCTTGTACTAGAAGTTTACCTGCAAATTCTGAGATTACAGAACCGTCGCTTTGGACTGAGATGAAACCGTCGTGTTTTTCGGCGGTGCTGTTGGTGAGCGGGTAGAATACGTGGGCGTAGTACAGTGCGCCTTTGGAAATAGCCCAATCTTTCATGGCTACTGCAACGACATCAGCTACGCAAGGATCGAGTGTTTGCCCGGTTTGAACGGTATTTTTTACTGATTTGAAAATGCTTTTGGGCAGGCTTGCTTGCATTTTGCTCAGATTGAAAACGTCTGTTGCCCACATATCTTCGAGCCGCTTGGGAGGCTGAGTCGGCATCAGTTTGCGGTTGACAATTTGAGAAATTGCTTGAACGCGCGATTGGTTTCCACTCATGGTTATTTTTATGGGGATTATGGGACGAGTAGTTGTGAAAAAATAGATACTAGCAAGAGTATAACATTGACGAGTTTGTTGGATTTATCAACATTTTTAGTCAAAGCTAACTTTTTGGAGAATGCCTTTTTTGGCAGGCTTTCAAAGATTGGAGGAGCGAGGATGAATCACTTCGCTTTCCATCGGGCGTGACAATCTGTGTCAGATGCGCTTGGATTTCGGCTATTAGCAAGAAAACAGATGACGGGAGCCTGTACTAATTTGAGTCAACATTATAAATGTCGGCGATGCACAGATTTAGTAGCTAATATTCGCCTTGGTCATCTCAAAAATTTTGTGCGAGTCAATTCCGATTTAATTCAGGTCAAAACTATTTGTGGTTTTTAACTATTGAGCGATCGATAAATCGCAGTTCAGCTAACAACGCACTTGTTTAGGGTTTTGGAGAATTATCGATAGTACACAATCCACACTTGGAAAGTGTAAACAATGATTAAGGAAATAAATGTATCGTAGGCTACGGAATTTTAGTTTTTTAGTCGAAGGGTCGATCGCACATATGGCACATAACCGCAGGATTTGAGTTGTAGGGTGCCACGGCGGCGCGTTATGCGATCGATAATTGAGGGTTTAAAGGTAAGTTATACTTGCGCCGCTGTGATTGAGCAAACTCGTCAAAAGAACAAAATCGTCCGCAATCAAAATCATCCAAACCCTGCTGGATAGCCTGAATATCTTCTTGGGAGTCTGGTGTTTCCGATTCCAAAATCAGAGTTAGCAATTGGGCAGCCACAACGCTAATATCTTGTCCCTGTCGATCGGCTTTTTCGCGAAGCAGTGCCTCTATTTCTGGACTGAGGGAAATCGCAATAGTCATAGACTTGCTTCCTTAGCATCAAAACCCGTGTAAGTAATTATAGCAAACTGCGAAACTGAAACACTCGTGGCGATCGCACATAACCGCAGGATTCTAGTTGTATGGTGCCACGGAGGCGTGTTACGCAATCGATAATTGAGAGTTGACAACTGACGCACCATACTAGCTCATCTCATGTCCGTTGAATTGCGCGCGATCGAATTTGGTGGCGTGGTGGGGGCGGGTTTATGAGATTTTTGGTTTGAGTCAGAGATTGTTGGTTAACCCGCCCCTACAAGTATTGTGGCTAATTTACCGAAGATATCAAGGAGCGAATAAACTTCACTTACTCTTTGCTTTCACGGCCCTAGATTCCACCGTGAATCCGGGAATATCTTGCAATTCTGTGGCGCTCAAACTATACTGTTCGCAAACCAAACTTAAGCGAGTCCCGGTACTTTTAACAGCGTTGACTGAGTGAGTCAAATCTCCTTGAAAATAGATCAGTGAGTTGACTTGTGGCTTAATTTGCCCGACTTGCAGTTTGTTGCGTCGCAGTATTAACTCTCCTCCTTGCAAATTTGGGGGCACTTGCACGTACAATACGCTGACGGCTGCGGGAGGTTCGACGGTTTTGCAGTACGATCGCAAGGATCGATCAATATGCGCATCCACGCGGGAACCTTCGCCCAGCAGCAGGGGGTTGAGGTAAAAAGCGTTGCATTCCGGCTGTAAGGCGCGGTCTAGGTAGGGTTTGAACAACGGGAAGCGACGCTCTACTTCGGCGATTTGGGCGCGCCCAAACACTACGGAAAAGCCTTTTGTGCCGATGAAATCGCGGTTGAGGTTGTTGATTGCAAAGTAAGGTGAGGCGAGAATTGCTCCTCGTAAGTCGTTGAGATAGTCGATCGAGAAGGCGTTAGGATGTTGGCTGTAGTATTTCAAGGCGCTCAAAAATCGTCAATGTTCAAAAGGCAGGTAGCAACGGGCGATCGGTCAGACTTGGGATTGCTGCGTTGCTCGTAGTGATATGATATCGTAAATTGCGATCGCCTGAAATACAGAATACCCGGCGAATAGAGTTTGCGAGAATACCCGGCGAATAGAGTTTGCGAGAATACCCGGCGAATAGAATTCGCGAGAATACCCGGCGAATAGAATTCGCGTCGATACAGACACTCACGCGCCTCCGCGGGTTGAAGAATGAGTGGTTGAAATTACGTTTTTTCCTCAGTCGGCGTCCGGCGGACATCGTTTGTGTAGACGCGAATTATATTCGCCGTCTTCGTTTTTATAGACGCGCTTGAAACCGCCGTCTCAACTTATCTCTGAATAGAAAACAACTGTTGTCGAACCAGCCGTTTATAAACATCTAAAGCTAATTTTCTAGCTCTCAAATCCTCAGTTAATTTCTTAATTTGGAGTTTGTGAGTATTTTGCTGTTCCACAATCGCCCACTCGTTTTTGCGATAGATTGCTTCCCCTTCTTTTCGGGCTTGCTTAAACATTTGACGCATCGCTAAAGAGCTCAGTTTGCGATCGCTCTCACAATAAGCATTCATCGTTTTGCCGATCGCCCAAGTCGCCATAAACGCATCAGACGCCCCTAAATTCGTGCCAAGGTTCGGTAACAACTTCGC
>JAYUGZ010000483.1:0-1617 GCA_043767465.1 Cyanobacteriota bacterium | reverse complement strand
CCCTCGGCGTCACCTTCTACGAAGTGCTCGCAGGACAGCTCCCTTTTACCACTACCGATCCGATGGAGTTAGTTCACTGTCACATCGCCAAACAGCCGACACCTCTCGCTGAAATTGCACCAGAAATTCCTCAAGCTATTTCCGACATTGTGATGAAATTACTAGGAAAAGCCGCAGAGGATCGCTATCAAAGTGCTTGGGGACTGAAAGCAGATTTGGAATCATGTCTGTTTCAGTTGCAAACATCTGGGTTTATTTCGGAGTTTGGTCTCGGCAGCCAAGATATTTCCGACAAATTTCAAATCCCTCAAAAACTTTACGGCAGACAGCGAGAATTTGATACTCTTTTAGCGGCTTTTGAACGGGTAGCAGCCACCAGCAATCGCTCCTACCGCATCGAACAGTCCCAAATTTCTGTCATCAAGAAAGAAGTCACATCGAAAAAAGAAAGTTCCCTGTCTGTGCTGACAAGAGGACAGCATAAATCCCGCAGCGAGATGATGCTGATTGCTGGTTATTCCGGCATTGGCAAATCTGCAATGGTCAAGAATTTAGATAAACCTATTACCCGCAGGCGCGGCTATTTTATTTGGGGAAAATTCGACCAGTACAAGCGGACTATTCCTTACTCTGCCGTTGTTAGCGCCTTTTCAGAATTGGTGCGGCAACTGTTAACTGAAAGCGAAGCTCAATTGGCAGTTTGGCGCGAAAAACTCCGCAATTCTTTCGGTCAAAACGGGCAAATTATTATTGACGTAATTCCCGAAGTTGAACTGATTGTCGGAGCTCAGTCTCCTGTGGCTGAATTGGGGCCTACGGAATCTCTCAACCGCTTTAATTTAGTCTTTCAAAATTTCATTCGTGTGTTTTGCCAGCCAGAACATCCGCTGGTGATTTTTCTCGACGATTTGCAGTGGGCAGATTCTGCTACTCTCAAATTGATCGAGTTGATGATGACAGATGAAGCTACGCAATATCTGTTTTTGATTGGCGCTTATCGGGATAATGAAGT
Organism: Cyanobacteriota bacterium; assembly: GCA_043767465.1. GTDB lineage: Bacteria > Cyanobacteriota > Cyanobacteriia > Cyanobacteriales > Microcoleaceae > Microcoleus. The sequence goes on along the minus strand of JAYUGZ010000483.1, from coordinate 605 downwards.
CAGTCCCACTCATCCTTTGATGATGACTGTGGAGACACTGCGCAATCAGGAAGCCATCATTAATGAGATTTCTTTGTCGCCACTGGGGGTGGACAACATCACTCATTTGATTGCAGAGACTTTGCACAGCGATCGCGAATCTGTCAAACCCTTAGCTGAACTGGTGGTCAGCAAAACAGACGGCAATCCTTTTTTTGTTAATCAATTCCTGCAAACATTGTATCAGGAAAACTTGCTGGTTTTTCACCCGCCGCAGTCGGGGAGCAAGGGCGGCTGGCATTGGGATATGACTCAAATTGAGCAGTGCGCCATCACTGACAATGTAGTAGATTTGATGGTGCAAAAGTTGAGAAAATTGCCGAGTCCAACGCAGCAAATTTTGCGTTTGGTGGCTTGTTTGGGCAACGAATTCGACTTAAATACTCTGTCTTTAATTAATGAAAAAGAAGCCTCGGAAACTTTTTCGCAGTTGCTGCCGGCGATTAAGTCGGGATTGATTCTGCCTACTTCGGAATTGGAAAGCAAGTCATTAGATTACGTGATGTTTCCGCTGTTGATTCTGAATTATAAATTTTTGCACGATCGCGTGCAACAAGCAGCTTACG
>JAYUGZ010000482.1:0-1617 GCA_043767465.1 Cyanobacteriota bacterium | reverse complement strand
TTATTTGGATCAGTTTCATTCGAGACAACTGATGTATTAGTATCATTTATATATTCATCTACGGACTTAATGTAAGATTCGGCATCTGTTTTATCTGTAGATTGTACTACTTCAACCAAGTTTAATTTTTCAAGATTATAAACTAAATCTAGCTCTAATTGTTTGTAACCGTTATTATCATTATCTGCTTTTTTTCTAGCCATATGTAGTTAACGCCATAATTGAGAATTACGAGTTAGGCAAGATACCTACCTATATTATAACCCAAGTTCTGCTCTTTAATTGTCTTAGACCAACAAGCTTTACTTAATGAGACTTTTAGGATCGTTAGATTAGCGCTATCATAGTGTGTCTTTTATGATTGGGAAGATGGGCAGACCCGAAAGCCTGCCCCAAACTATTCTATTCTACCCCCTCAATCCGGTCTTCCACCTCCTGATAAAGTTCACGCAACCTGTCCAAATTACTCTCCGAAGTCTCCCAATAACCCCGGCCATTCACCTCAAGCAAAGTGCTGACAATCTTGCGGAAAGAATGAGGATTTAAGTTAAGCAAACGCTTCTGCATTTCCTCATCTTGGATAAACGTACCGTTCACATCCTCATACACCCAATTATCCACAGCGCCCGCAGTCGCACTCCATCCAGTCGTGTTCACCAGACGCTTAGAAATCTCCCGCACGCCTTCATAACCGTGGGATAACATCCCCTCGTACCACTTTGGATTCAGCAGCTTAGTCCGCGAATCTAAACGCACGGTTTCTGATAGCGTCCGTACCTGCGCGTTGGCTGTTGTGGTATCAGCAACAAAGGATGTTGGTTTCTTACCATCGGCGCGCAAACTGCCGATCAATTTAGTTGGATCGGAGTCGAAATAGTGCGACACGTCGGTTAGCGAAATCTCCGCAGAATCTAAGTTTTGGAAGGTGACTTCAGCAGTTTTTAAGGATGATTCAAAAATCTGCCTGTCTTGTTCCATTGTTCCCGGATTGTCGGAAGAAAAGGCGAAGGATTTGCGGGTTAGGTACATTTCCTGCAACTCGGCTTCGCTTTCCCAAGTGCTGTTTTCTACCGCTAAGTTGACGTTAGATGAATAGGAACCGGAAGCATTGGAAAAGACGCGGGTGGCTGCTTGGCGCAGGTTGATTCCCATTTCTTCGGCTTGCTTCAATGCGTGTTTGCGGACGAAGTTCATTTCTAAGGGTTCGTCGGCTTCTGCTGCCATTTTCACGGCTTTATCTAACAGGTTCATTTGATTGATGAACAAGTCGCGGAATACGCCGGAACAGTTAATTACTACGTCGATTCGAGGCCGTCCTAATTCTTCTAAAGACAGCAATTCCAGTTTGTTGACGCGGCCTAAAGCGTCGGGAACTGGCTTCACTCCCACCATCCACATTACTTGCGCGAGGGATTCGCCGTAAGTCTTGATGTTGTCGGTTCCCCAGAGCACAACGGCGATGGTTTCGGGATAGTTGCCGTCGTTATCAGTGCGCTGTCTTTCTAATAGCCGATCGACTACAACCTTAGCAGACTTAATCGCCCCCGTCGTAGGGATTGACTGCGGGTCCAAAGCGTGCATATTCTTGCCAGTCGGCAAAACATCCGGGTTGCGAAT
>JAYUGZ010000481.1:0-1620 GCA_043767465.1 Cyanobacteriota bacterium | reverse complement strand
GTAATCGGTTTCATCAGTTGCAAGCGAATCTTCCAGATGGAAGTTTCCCCGCTAGCGGCCCCTTTCATGCCCAACAGTTGCCGAGTTTTGGCACTGCGACTGTCTGCTTGAGGAGTGTCTGGTGCGGTTTCTGGGGGAGTTTGGGATGGAGGAGAGTCAGACATAAGTGTGATTTTAGGGGTAATCTGCTGTTGTGTCGTTTTGCATTTTAATAATAATTCTGTAGAATAGCACCAATATTCCAAGCATTGTCTACTCCACAATTTTTTAGATCCCTGACTTCGCAGTTGTCGGGGATCTGGGTATTATATTTTTTGATATGGGATTAATTACGATCGGGCTATCGGATTTTCAAACGATGCTACTTTGAGATTATTTCATCTGGCAAAAAGTTGGAATCTATAACCTCAGTAGAAGTATAAACGCACAATTGCGGAAACGTCTCTATCGACAATCCAGTTTCAGCACTTGCTTGTTCTACTGCATCCGAATAACATTCAGAAAATACCTCTTCAAGATAGGGTATTAGACTGGGGGAATCTTTCACAGCTTTGCGAATGCGTCTACGGTGTTCAGCAATGCTAGCTTTCCAACTACCGCTTCTGCGATCGGGTTGAAATTCCCACTTTAACAAGTGCAGCATAATTACCACCAGATTACTCTCCAAACTCCGGCGTTCGCTTCGCCCCATGTCTTCTATTTCTTCAATCAGATTTTGCCAGTCAATGTTTGAATAGTCGCCCACCCGCAACTTTTCCACAGTAATTTCAATCCATTTTAGGTAATCTGTATCGTACAAATTTTGTCGCTCTACATCTACTTTTGTCGTCATCATCTTTTTTAGTGAGGCGGGCGGGTTGATTTAGATTGTTGGTACTTGTGAATATTTACAATACCCGATCGCATAATTAACAAATATGGCGGTATGAATCAAAAGGCAATCCCGTCCGCCGCTTGACATCAACAACTGATTTGTATGCGCCTTGGATCTGCCTTTCTCTAACTATTGTTTCCGCCACAACCCGATCTAAACCGCTTTGGATCAACTCTTCGGGCGAAAGAATATTTAACCGTTTCCAAGTAAACTGGGATTCTTTTTGATAATTGTAGCTAAAGCAAATCATCGGGGCGATGCGTCTGACGTGACTTTCGGGAACTCCGGCTATTTCCGATAACTCTTCGGCGTGGGTAAAAATGTAGCCTTCGTTTTGCAAAGATTCAATATCGTTAGCGTAGACGATCGGCAAACCCAAGATTTTTACCATATCATCTTTGGTGCACTCGTTAATATCTATTTTGCCGCGCACCAGGGCCAATTCTTCGGCATTCGTCGCACTTGCAGGAACCAGTAAGCCTCTGGGTGCGGTTTTGATCAGATAGCGCTTTTTCAAAGCAAAGGCTGTGACAATTTGAGCGATCCAAACGAGGGTGCCCAAATTAGCAGAAGAAGATAGCGCTAGTGCTGCTAAAGTAAAGCCAACACCCCATCCCATCCAACTGCGAATATTTGTTTTTTGGCCGGCATAGGCGATCGCCAATCCGCCGAAGTAGGGAATAAAAGAATACCACACCCAGTTTGGAGTTTGACGCAGCCAGTATAAATCTTGAGACACTTTAGTT
>JAYUGZ010000480.1:0-10466 GCA_043767465.1 Cyanobacteriota bacterium | reverse complement strand
CCTCCAGCAATTCGCTCATATTGCTGACGGCTTTTTTGATGCGAATGACATTTTTATTTGTAGTTCCTGGCTCGCTATCTTCCAGCATTTCAGCCGATAGCTGTATGGTAGTCAACGGAGTATTTAAATCGTGGTATGCCATTGAAACAAATCTCGCTCTACTTTCGCTTTTCGCTGCGGCTAATGCAATTATTTTTTTCATCCTCACTGCTTCTTGATGTTTGCTCAGCGCTATCTTGATGGTGGCGTGTATTTCTCTTTCTTTAAACGGTTTGAGGAGGTAGCCGTAAGAGCCAGTATTTTCGGCTCGCTGCAAAGTTTGGTCGTCAGCATAGGCAGTTGTATAGATAATTGGGATATCTAATTCTTGATTAATTATTGCTGCTGTTTCTATGCCGTCAATGTCACCTTTAATGACTATATCCATTAAGATTAAATCTGGTTTAATTTCATTGGCACGCTGGATTGCCTCGGCTCCTGAAGAAACGATATCGGTGATATGATATCCCAATTTTTCTAATTTTTGGAATAAATTTTTAGCAATTAACAGTTCGTCTTCGACAATCAAAATATTAATTATTTTTTCTGGTAAATTCATGACCTTACAACCTTTGAAAGTATTTTAATTCGTTAAATTTCAATTGAAATGCTGTGCCGATTTCTCTTGACAGTTCGATGGTTCCTTCTAACTGCTCGGTTAAAGTGCAGACAACTTGAAAGCCCATTGAGTTAGTTTTCCTAAAATCTAAGTTTTCAGGAAAGCCAATGCCGTTGTCTTTAACGAAAAGGTGGATTTGCCGATCGCCAGTTTGATAGCATTCTACACTAACTGTACCGCTCGTGCCGTGAGGGAAAGCGTGTTTCAGGGTATTTGAAACCAATTCATTAGCAATTAAACCGCAGGGAGTAGCAGTTTCAATATTTAGGGAGATTGGTTCAGCTATTACCTGCAACTGAATGCGGTTGTCACTTATATTGTAAGAGTGAAACAAGTTCGTTACCAAATCTTCGAGATATTCGCCAAAATTAATTTCCGCCAGGTTGGTCGAACGGTATAGTTTCTCGTGAATCAGAGCCATAGAGTACAGGCGATTCTGACTTTCTTCAAACAGGAGGGCTAATTGCGGGTCGGTAACTGTGTTAGATTGCAATTCTAACAGGCTGGCAACTACGCAGAGGTTATTTTTGACGCGGTGGTGAATTTCTTTCAGCAAGATTTCTTTCTCTTTGAGAGAATTTTTTAAATTTGCTTCCGCTTGTTTGCGCTCGCTCAGTTCAGCTTGCAGTTGCTGGTAAAGTAGAGATTGCTGAATGGCGATCGCCAATTGATTAACCAACTGCTGAAATAAATTGATTTCCCATTCTTGCCAATCCCTGGGCCCATCGCACTGGTGAGCGATCAGCAATCCCCAAAGTTGGTTGTGCTGAATAATCGGCACTACTAACTTGGCCCTGACTTGAATCTGTTTCATAAACTCCACCACACAAGGTGTAATCGAGGGGTCATCTAGCTCGGAAATTGCACAAATTCGCCCTTGCAAATAAAGCTGATAACTTTGGGCCGGAAAAACCTCTTCGCCAAAAAATCTATCTATCAGCCTGCTGCATCCGGATGTCACGGCTTCAGCAATGACTCGGCCGCCACTTTCCGGTAAGATTTGATAAACCAAAACTCGATCGGCTAACAAGACTTGCTGGAGTTCTGCAACCGTAGTGTTAAGAATTTCGTCTAATTGCAAAGACTGGCGGACGCGACGGGCGATCGCCGAAACCAACCGTTCTTGCTCGAACTGCTGCCTCAGGGCGATTTCAGCGTGTTTAGAATTGCTGATGTCCGCCGCGTAACCAATAATTTCCAGGGGAATACCGCTGCTGTCAACCAATAGTTTTAGTTCCGTCCGCAGCCAGCGGTAAAGTCCGTCTTTGTGCAGAAAGCGGTACTCGCAAATGCAATTTTTATCCTCGGACAAAGCAGAAAAATTTACCAAAAATTGTGGCAGATCTTCAGGATGAATCCGGCTCAACCAAAAGTTAGAATCTGCCAACACTTCTTGGGGGTCGTAGCCCACAATTGCCTGAACGTTGTCGCTGATATAAGTAGTACAAAATTCCCCCGCCGGCGCGGCAGTAAAAATTACCGCCGGATTAGAAGCCAGCAAAAATTGCAGGCGTTCTTTTAACTGCTGTAATTCCCTTTTAGCCCGCTTGCGAACACTGATATCTTCGATCGCCGCCATGCTGTAGAGAGGAAGACCGTCGCTGTCACGAATCAGCGTCACCGTCAAGTTTGCCCACATCAACTCGCCATTTTTATTGATCAAGCGTTTTTCCATTTGGAAGCGAGGAATATTGCCATCTACCAACTGCTTGACTTGCTCTAAATCTGCTTCTAAATCTTCTGGGTGGGTGACATCAGCAAAACTCATTGCCTCCCAGTCCGCATCGCTGTAGCCTAACATCTGGCGGTGAGCTTCATTCACCTTGATCATGCGGTAGTCGCGCACGCTTGCCAAACCGATCGCAATTGGAGCATCATCAAACAAATTGCGAAACTTTTCCTCACTCTTTTGTAGTGCAGCTTCTGCCTGTTTGCGATCGGTAATATCCCGCGCTACCCAGATCACCCGATCGACTCCCAGTGGCGAAATACTGCCATCAAACCAAATTAACTTATCCTGAATTTCCATCCTGTATTCAACTCTGTGGGTTTGTCCAGATGCCAAGGTTTGGCGAATGTGGCCGAGGACAAAATTAGCTTCCGCTTCTGGCAACATTTCGGCGAGGGTTTTGCCCAGCGCTTTAGCAGCCCGTTTGTACAGCAATTGGGGAGGCGTAGGCGCGATTTTGAGGTAGCGGCCGCTGGCATCGAAAACCAGCACCACATCCGTCATGGCATTAAATAGCGCCAGCAATTCGGCTTCGGAGTTTTGCAGTTTTTCTGCGGTCAATTTGCGATCGGTAATGTCGGTGTCAGTCCCGATCAGGCGGCAAACCTTGCCAGAGGGCGATCGCACAGCAGTGCCGCGAGCAAGTATCCAGCAGGTACTGCCGTCTTTGTGCAGCATCCGGTGTTCAACTTCAAAAATTTCTGTCACGCCACCTACATAAGCATTTACTGCTGCCTCGACTGCAACTCGATCGTCAGGATGAGTCAGAGATGTCCAATGATCGAAGCAGTTGGGAATCTCTGCGTCTTGATAGCCCAACAAAGCTTTCACAGACGGATCGAGGTAGATTTCGCCGGTTTCCAAATTCCTGTCCCAAATCCCCACTTTGCCCGCCGATACTGCTAGTTCGTACCATTGAGTCCGCTGCTGGACTCGCCGTTCTAACTCTGCAATGAGCTGCTGCAAAGCGATTTCTGCTTGTTTGCGATCGGTAATGTCGATCGAGATCCCCACCATTTCCACAGCCTCACCCGTCTCGCTGTAAAGGCCTCTACCCCTTTCCAAAAGCCAGTACAGCCTGCCTTCGGGAGAAATCAGCCGGAATTCGCTTTCGTAGTCGCTGCGGTTTTCTAGGGCGCGGGCGAGGGCTGACTCGACTCTGCCGAGATCGTCTGGATGCACGCGATCGCGCCAAACCCGGTAATTTAACTCATCGGTTCCCGGCCTTAAACCCATCAGCCGGAAACCGCTGTCGTTTCCGGTGAGTTGCCCCGTGGCGAGTTGCCACTGCCAACTGCCGGTACGGGTAAACTCTAGGGTGAGTTTGAGTTGTTCCTCGCGCCTGCGGCTCGCCGCTTGGGCTTCCTGTCCCTGGGCGTCTAACACTTCGCCTTTTTCTGCCGGGAGTTTTGCCGCTGCTTGTTGCAGTAACTCTATCCAGTTATACATGGCTGGGCGAATCTTTTCTGCGCTGACTGAACCTATTAGCTGACCCCGTTCATCCACAATTGGCAAACAATCGATCGAGTGTTGACAAAATAGCTTAAATGCGGTAGAAACATCGGTAAATTCTGATTCTTTTAAGACAATGAAATTCCGCGTCATCGCGTCGGCAACTGGCATTTCTTGCCATCCCGATTCGGCGGCTAAGTTCAGCACATCTGGCGGGCCCAGCACTCCGACTAGCTGATTTTCCTCGACAACTAAGACGCAACTCATCGATGTTTTTAGCGTGGCGTTTGAGTGCGGCGGTGCATTCGCCAGCGGGCAAGTGTTTCTCGCCCGACGCATCAGGGCGATCGCCTCTGCGACAGAAGTTGAGGGCGCCACAGTCACCGGATGGCGATCGAGAAATTCTAAGGGCGATCGTAAATTTGCCGAAAAATTAGCAAGTTCCATAAGTCTCGACCAAAAAGTATTGCTAACTAACTTTAGCAACACTTTTAGTCCTCAGCCTGATGTCAACTACCAACTATCAACTGTCAACTGCCAACTGTCAACTGCCAACTGTCAACTGTCAACTTATTTTTTACCAACGAGTATATAAGTTCTCATGCGCCCTCTGCCTTTAACATCAATAATTCCCCGCTCCTTAAACAAATATTTGTGTTCCAATAACTTATAAGTAGTTTCGCTGACTTGAATCCGCCAAGGCAAACCGTGAGATTCCATCCGGGAAGCAATATTTACCGTGTCGCCCCACAAATCGTAAATAAACTTTTTGATCCCAATTACTCCGGCAACCACAGGGCCGCTGTGGATGCCGACGCGGATGCTAAAATATTTTTTATTATTAGCATTAAACCGAGCTATTTCTGTTTGCATATCCAGGGCCATTTGGGCGATCGCCTCAGCGTGATCGATCCGGGGATAGGGCAGCCCTCCCACCGCCATATATGCGTCGCCGATAGTCTTGATTTTCTCTAAGCCGTGCTGTTCGCACAACAGGTCAAATCCTGAGAAAATCTTATTCAGGAGTTCCACGAGGGCGATCGGACTCATAGTGGTAGACAAAGCTGTAAACCCCACAATATCTGCAAACAAAACAGTCACTTCCGGAAAGTATTCCGCAATAGTTGTTTCGTTTTGCTTGAGGCGTTCTGCTATTGCCTTAGGCAAGATATTTAACAGCAGCTTTTCTGACTTTTCCTGTTCTTCCCGCAGGGCATCTTCTGCTTGCTTGCGTTCCGTAATGTCGTGGTAACTCCAGACTCTACCTATAATTTTGTCTCCCAGGCGCTGCGGTTCCGAATACCGTTCAAAAAATCTGCCGTCTTGAAATTCCAACAAATCGTAACTTTCGGCTTCGGGCTGCTCGTAAAGCGATTCAATTCTCTCTTGGAATGCTTGAGGGTCTTTGAGTTGGTTCTGCACAAAGGCGATCGTTGTTGCGTCGTCTCGCAGCGCCATCACGTCGCTAGGTACGCCCCACATTTCCACAAATTCGCGATTGAAAGTTACTATTTTCCCGCTCCTGTCAATAGCCAAAATACCGTCAGCAGTTGAATCAAACGTTGCTTGCAGCAGCGACACAGATTTTGCGAGAGCGTCTTCCGCCATCTTCCGAGCAGTAATGTCTCGCAAAATAGCGCGAATCGCTACTAGCGAACCTGACGCAAACTTACAGCTTATACTGCCTTCCAGCAAAATTTGTTCGTGATATTTAGTAATAAATATTGCTTGAATAGAATCGGGATAAAAAGTATTTTCATTTATGGTTTTTTGCGAAATAGCTTGATATAATACATCGATCGACTCTGGGGAACTGTTGGGATGAATGATATCAAAAACAGTCATTTCAGCAATTTCTGCTTCGCTGTAGCCCAGAGTTTCCCGCCAAGCCCGATTTACATACAAAAAATGACCGTCAGCTCCAATACTTTGAATTAAGTCAGTAGCATTTTCAAATAAGTCTCGCAGTTGTTCTTCACTTTCCCGCAAAGCTATTTCCGCTTGCTTGCGCTTGATAAATTGACCGAGTTGACTGCCGATTGTTGCCATTGTCTGGAGCAATTCTTCATCAAAACACTGCACTTCGCGGCTGAAAAAAGTTATCACCCCCAACACAGACCGGGCAGAATTTTCATCCTCGTAGTCGCCCAAAATTGGAAACGCAAAAGCTCCGTGCAGTCCTTCTTCGGCAGCGATTTCGCGGCGCAGAAAACTGTCGCTTTCTGTGACATCTGCAATCCACTGAGGGGAACCGCTAGCCCAAACAAGACCGGGCAATCCTTCGCCGAACGCACAGGTCATTTGTTCGGCAAATTTGGCAAATTTGGGGATGGAAACTGAGGGTTTTTTCCAACTGGCGACGCACCGAAGCAAATTATGGTCAGAAATCGCATTTATTCTGTTATTTCCTGACAACAGTTTTTCCCCAGCTTCAGGCATCCAAAGTTCGGCAGTATCCCATCCCAAGCTGTCGCAAATTACGGGGAGAATTGCTGTTAGAGCTTTTTTGATTGTTTCGGATGCCGACAGGATGCGAGTGGTGACGTACTGAGCTATTTTTCGCTTGCGGGCTCGCTGTCTGTCTGTAACATCGCGGCCGATATACACGAAATCTTGAACGGCGGCCGAAGATGCAAAAATCCCTTGAATTTCACTCGGAATCGCCGTACAGGAAAAGGAAACTGTCAGCTTTTCTCCGGTTTTCGCCGTGCAAATTACTTCGGTATTAGTTGGAGATTGTTGAGGCTGCTCTTGGCTGACTGTTTGCAAAGATTCGCCAACAGCAGCAAGAATATCTATTTGTTGACCTACTAATTCTGATTCGCTGTAACCGAACAAATCTTGAGCCGCTTGATTGACTTTTTTGATTTTTCCCGAAGCCGTTGTTACCAACAAAACTTCGGCCATTGAAGTAATAATTTTTTCAACATAATTATTAGTAGTTGCTAAGGTACTCAACAAAATATTCATTTCATTGGTAGCTTGGACTAGAGTTTGTTCCAAACCCATCCTGTCGGTTACGTCTTCAAAAAATACAATTAATCTGTGATAATTATCGTCATTGCTGAACTCGACGATATACATATCGAAATAAAGTCGCGAGCCATTTTCTAATACCCGCGTTATCGCTTTTAATTCAAAATTTGGCAAACGTCCTTCAAAAATATCGATTAAAATTTCTTCACATCCCACCAATTCGGGAAAGGGAATGCGGACATCGTTGCCGGCTGCTACTTCGTCGGGACAGTCGGCAAATCGCTGTACTTGGAGAGATGTCTCTTGGATTAAAAAGTCTCTATCCAGTGCTAGGTACTCCAAGTGGTGGGGAACCAACAATTTTTTTAACAGGGTTTTCATGTTGGATTTTTAGTAGTAAACGCGCCCTCTATTCGTGATCGTCATTTGTCAGTCGATTTTATATCTATATCCTGTCCTATCGATTATCATAACAAAAACACTTCGTTCGTAGTGCGGACTTTAGTCCGCTCTTCTGCTGCGGACTTTAGTCCGCACTACGAACCAATTTTACTGCGGTTAATCATCAAACACGATATTACTCCGTAGATGATCGGCAAGCAAGTACCCGTTTTTGATCGGGGTAATGCCCAATTCTAAAATCTAAAATCTAAAATCTAAAATCGTATTACCTCTGTTTGTAAAATGGAATTGTGACTATAAAGGTAGTACCTAACCCGGTCTCGCTGGAAAATTCGATTTGACCTCCGTGCAAGTCTACACACTGCTTGACTATGGATAAACCCAGTCCTGTACCAGGTATTTTGCCGACATTTTGGGCTCGGTAATAAGATTCAAACAGTTGTTCTTGGTCTTCTATAGGAATGCCAATGCCTGCGTCTTTAATTTTAAATTGAGCTTCTTCATTATGACAATTTAATTTAAAATCAATATAGCCGTCGATCGGCGAATATTTGACAGCATTAGAAAGCAAATTTGTCAAGATGTGCCGCAGCAATTTTGCATCGAGTGCTGGCAATTGTTGTGTTTGCTCCGACTCCTGAGCTGTTTTTTTCGCGGGCGTAGTTGATTTTCGGGAAACAAAGTTAATTCTATGATTTTTCCCGTAACTAATTTTAATGGATTCTACTAACTCGCTGCAAAATTTTTGCAAGTCAACTGGGGCGGGATTGAATTTGAGTTTTCAGGCTTCGGCGCTGATGAGCAACCGCACGTCATCTAATAGCTGAGCCATGTGTTTAGATGATGATTTAACGTGTTCGAGATATTCTTGCTTTTCCTCGTTGGTGATTTCGTTGCCGTATTCTATGAGGATTTGAGTAGCAAATAATACGGTATTTAAAGGATTACCGAATTCGTGAGCGAGCATTGAGAAAAAACGAGATTTCACTTGTCTGAGCTCTTGCTCTTTTGCCAAAGAACGGCGAATTTCTAGTTCTTGCTGCTTGCGTTCTGTAATATCCCTGCCGATATAGATGAAATCGTAAAGTCCTTCTAATTCTGTCTGAATTGCCGAACAGGAAAACTCTACCCAAATTTCTTCTCCTGTTTTAGTAATGCAGACTACTTCCAGTTCTCTGAGCAGCTCTTTTTGAGACAATATATAGCGGTGGCGAGCTTGGTAAAGCAAGGTTTCTTCAACTACTATTTTGGAGAGGGGATGGTCGATCAATTCTGCTTCGCTGTACCCAAATAACCATTGTGCCGATTGATTGACTGTTTTGATAATTCCTAATGTTGTTGTCACTAACAAAGCATCGCCCATCGAGCGAATCACTTTATCTATATAATCTTTTGAAGCGGCTAAGGCGCTCACCAAAAGATTAGCTTCATTCGCCCTCTGCATCAAGGATTGCTTCATCACCATTTTTTCGGTGGCATCTTCAATCAAAATCAGCAAATTACTTGCCATATCTTGTTCGTTTTCATGCTCTATCGCCAACATATCGAAGTATAAAGGGCGGTTGTTGTCGGCAAACCGAGCGATACCTTTGAGTTCAAAACTTGGCCGCCTTCCCATAACTATCGACATGAGGATGTTTTCAATGCCAATCAGTTCGGGAAAACTGACGCGAGCATCTGCACCGGGTATGGCGTCGCCCAGAGTATCGGCGTAATGCTGTACTTCGGCGGAGGTTTCCTGAATGATGAAATTGTGATTTACTACGAAATACTCTGTTTGTCGCGGGCCTAGGAGCTTTCTAAAAAGGGGGTTCATACTTGTTCTACCATTGTGTAAGCTAGTTTATGGAAGATTTCATCAACGTCTTTGCCGGTTTTAGCCGATGTCGTGTAAACTGCTATTACTTTGTCTTGACCGATTGAGTGGGAGATTTCCACTAGCAGTGCCAATTTTTCCTCGTCAATCAAGTCTACTTTGTTCAAAGCGATGATAATCGATCCTTTGGGATTGACTGAAGAAAAAAGCTTAACGTGTTCGGAGATTCGCTCAATTGTTTCGGAGCGGCTGACATCGGCAACGATTAAAACTCCGCTAGCTCCCTGCAAGTAAGTCGGTGCGATTCCTTTGAATTTTGTATGCCCTTCTAAGTCCCAAATCAGCAACTGTGCTGTGACGATTTCCTGCTTTTTTGTGTTTTCTAATATGATGCTTTTGCGGGAAATTTTCACTCCGACAGTCGAGAGGTACTGGTCGCTGAATTGCCGATCGACAAAACGGCGAATCAGGCTGGTTTTGCCCACGCCAAAGTCGCCGATCATGCACATTTTTTTAGATATAGTAACTGACATAATTATTTGCTGTTTATGGTCTTAGTTATGGGTTCAAATAGCACGCATCTGCTCAAAAGTAGCGGTTGATTGGGTTCCACGCCGGCCGGAGGATTTGGGCTGGCGACCGTTTGGAGGCGCTGCGGGTCTGCACCTTGCCGTACCAAAGCATCTCGCACTGCTGCGGCACGCTGGAGCGACAACCGTTGATTTGTGACCAGTTCCCCAGTTCGATCGCTGTGCCCAATTATCTTAATCTGTTTTTGAGGGTATTGATCCATGAAATTTTTGACACTGGCGATGATTTCTCCGTATGTTGAGTCTAATGTTGTCGTTCCTTGGTCGAAGTAGATGCGGGTTGCAATCTTCAGCGGATCTAGTTTAACAGTGCTGACGACCGATTGAACGCCGGGAATTTGGTTCAGGGACTGAGCAATTTTCTGTGAGTCGGCACCTTCGATGACTGTTCCCTCTACTGTAACTTTGCGATCGCCATACCGACTAGAAATAGAAACGCCGGACAAGCGGTTCAAAACAGCGGTAATCCGCTGCACCTCAGCCGCCGTCAAAACGGGATCGGGAGGTACATCTACAGCCACAATTTTATTGTCTAATTGCAGATTTGGTGCAGTGGATGCGGCGATTTTTGCGGCTTTGGCGCGCAATTCTGGATTTGGCACCTTTCCGGTTAACTTGAGAGTGTTGCCATCTACGTCGGCGTTTAAGCGGTAAACGGCTAATTCTGGGGTCGATGCTAAAGCTAAAGCGGCCTTGGCTTCGAGGCGGCGGTCGATGCTGCTGCGGTACTGATAAATTCCCCAAGGTACTAAGATTAAGCTGAGGGCGAGTAAACCGATACCCGCTAGGGCGATCGGGGGTTTTGTTGATTTTTCCCTTTCTGGCGGCTCGAATAAAGTTTTG
>JAYUGZ010000479.1:0-1627 GCA_043767465.1 Cyanobacteriota bacterium | reverse complement strand
TCAACTAACTCAGCAGCTATTTCTATCTCTGCATCTTGAGCAGTCCATTCAATAAACAGCTTACTTTCTTGCAGCAAACTTTCAATTATTGCGCCATTAGCTACATTTTGACAGCGAGATTTAATTCGTGCCAAATTCGATGCTAAATTTCCCAAACGAATCGGTAATTCGTCTCGCAAATAGCGTTCCTTTAAAGCATTCCAATCTCTCATAATCCTTCTAGTTAGTTTTAACTCACTGCAAATTCTGTGAACTGACGCATATAAGGTGGATGAAACCCAACCACAATATCCGACTTCGGCACACCTATATTAACCAACTCTTGCCCTAAATCGATTTCTGTTTCATTCTGCTGAATCCAGATTTTGCCATCCTTAATATCGAGATGTATAGGACAACCGTAAACTCGCTGTTTATTATCCCAACCGACTCGAACAACTTGATAATGATTGTGTTCTGTGTCAAAAATAACTTGCATCTCCACTTCTCCATAAGAAGGCTTGTATGCAGCATATTTTGTCAGAACTTCTTTGATACAATCCCGATATTTTTCTACTTTTTCCATAAAGCTATCACCTCTTGTTCTACATCATAGACCAATAATTTAAACTGGTAATCTTCCACAACAGCGATTGCAAATTCACGCTTGAAGAAATCGTTATACGCCGTCAAAGGAATTGCTAAAAATAGCTGACGTTGGGGGTCTTTGAACTTGAGTGCTGTACGGTAATTGATAAATTGTCCAACCGCTAAATGAAAATCTGTTATGGCTGAAGTATTCAAAAAGCTCTTGATTTATACAGCTATTTTCTCGCCCTGGCGTTCGGCTGCGAGCAAACGTTCCGCCCCCAGATCTATTAACATATCAACTCCACCCACACTGATGGAAAGTGGGTCATCTGTAATCTGCCAACCATCCTTTTCCAAGGCAATCTTCACAACATCATGAAATTTATCCTTTGCTGACATAAAGCCCTGATGACAAACAACTATAATTATACTGCCATTAATTGAGATGTGTGAGTGCAATTCAGGTTGTTGACTCACCGAATAAAGCCCCGCGTGCGATCGCACTCTCGTAAGGCTTGTTCAAGGGAGTGCGCCCTTCACACCAAATACCAAACAGTGCGATGATTCTACGGAGTGCGATCGCTTGAGTAAAAAAGACTGATCGACACTCGTTATAATCAAAGTATCAATCCTCCACCAGATGCCGTGATGACTATCAAAGAACTCCTCATCCAAGAAATCGATAGCACCCCTGACGAACTGCTTGCGGATCTTCTCAGCTTGGTGCGATCGCTCAAATCGCCTCCACACCCCCAAGTCAATACCTACAAACAACTCCTAGAACGAATCGACTACCTCGAAGCCATCATCGGCATCCGCAAAGGACTAGAAAGCTTCGATCGAGGTGAAGGAATTCCAGTCGATCGAGCTATGACAGCCATTGACCAGAATGCCTTAAATGTGTTCAAATCTAACTATACCTATATATATATTTAGATGTACAGATTAGACGATTTACTTCAAATCGGAGATGCCGCAATACTCAAGGGTGTTAGTGTCAACACCCTTCGTCGATGGGAGGTTGATGGAAAAATACTCCCCGTTCGGACTGAAGGTG
>JAYUGZ010000478.1:0-10504 GCA_043767465.1 Cyanobacteriota bacterium | reverse complement strand
TTATGGCAGGAATGGGGAATATTCGGGATGTGATTCCGTTTCCCAGAGCACCTTTGACTATTGATTTTTAGATGCAGACGGCGGTTGAAACCGCGCCTACAAAAACAAAGTCCGCCTCCGCGGACTGAAGACAATAACATAATCTTCACAGCGCGTTCTTTAACCCCTCTGAGCTCGGGTTTGGTCTGTATAGACGCGGTTTCAACCGCCGAGTCTTCTTTTCCCATCTCAAATCTAAAATCTCAAATGGTATGTAGCTCATGGTACTTCAAATTTCGTCGAGTTCCAAGGCACCAACTGTCACCTGGGAAGCCTTACCAGCCGACTTTGTATTACCGGACGATCCCGTGGAAAATATTCAACAACCGCCCCTTGCTGCCGCCCTCACCGATGCTCTGGGAGCCGCTCGACGCATTCAGCCGATCGCCCTGATCGGTTCCAATTTTGGACTGGTAGCGACAGTAAATAAGCAGACTGTAGTTAAAGCACCGGATTGGTTTTACGCGCCGCAAGTGTATGGAGTCGCGGAGGGCACAATTCGCCGCAGCTACACGCCGAATCTGGAGGGTGCGCCGGTATCGGTGGTGATGGAGTTTTTGTCTAATGAAGATTACGGGGAATTGTCTGTGCGATCGACTCCTCCCTACGGTAAGCTCTACTTCTACGAGCAGATTTTGCAAGTTCCTACCTATGTTACTTACGACCCCTACGAGCCCAAGCTGGAAGTGCGCTATCTGCAAAATGGCCGCTATCTAGCCCAAACTGCTGATGCTGAGGGACGGGTGCGGATTCCAGAGTTGGATTTGTGGCTGGGGATTTGGCCCGGGGAACGGCTGGGACAAACTATGAATTGGCTGCGCTGGTGGGATGAAGCTGGAAATTTGCTGCTGTGGAGTTCGGAACAGGCTCAACAGGAACGGCTGCTGGCCCAACAGGAACGTCAGCGGGCGGAGGTATTGGCTGCAAAGTTGCGAGAGTTGGGTGTCGATCCCGATCGGCTGGGATGAAAGGGCGGGATGTTTGTCAGTTAGCCGTAAGGTGCGTCGAAGAAACAAAAACTGCACCAAAGCTCAAGTAGATGCTTGGATGAGACGGTTCCACATTGGCAGCAGGTCAACATCATCTTGATTGTAAAGCAGTTCCTTAAACAAAGGAAACTCTTTCACATACTTTTGATAAAGCCGTTGATTTATTTTTAGGTTAGATTCCGTGTTGGATATCCTGTCAGCAAGCTTGACAGTCAAAGCTTTTTTGTTGGACGCAATCTTTGGTGTCCTCTTGCGAAAATACTCCTCTCGGTTTTCTCCGGGTTCGTTAGGAGGTGAAATATTAACGGTAGAATGAGGGTTTTCGTCGCTACCCAAAAAACTGTCCGCAGTATTGGAGTAAAAAATGTTATATTAAACTGAATAATATTTTCTACTGTACTGATTGCCATGAAAACAAGTCACTATTTAATTGGCATAATTTATTTTTCGCCATTCTTTTAACTCCGGCTTTAGCCAAAGCTTCAGGGGAAAGATGCTTTATAACAAGACCTGAGGTTTGTATATTTAATGCTAATTTATATAACTTTGGTTTAGATTTGAGCAATGAATATAGCTTGCAAGACTTATTAGCATAAATTGTCCTTAAATATGCTCAATCTGGAAATATGCAAAAAGCACGTCATATTGCTGAATCTTTAACTCTTGTAGAGTCAAGAAATCAAGCTTTGGCGGCTATTGAAAAAATGCCACAACCAGCTAACACAAATTGGGAAATTAAAAAAATTACTGAAGCCCAAAAACAACAACTTTTCGACAATGCAAAATTAGCCAAAGACGATGACACTAAAGTTAGAGTTGCGGTAGAAATGCCAGAGTTTGGTTTATTTGAAGAATCAGAAAACATCAGACAAATGATTACAAATAAAGCATTCCAATCTTTAGTGTTAATTCAGATCGCTGATATTTATATTTCCATCAATCAGAAAGATATTGCTCAAGACAAACTGGCACAATCTGTTGAATTAGCAATGTCTTTAGAGTGTAATGTTCTACCTTGTGATGAAGATAATGAGTATAGAGGTAGGACTTTGGAAAGAGTTTACCGACGACCCCAAAAACCTCGTTTATAAAGCATAAAAATAAATTGTAGAAAATTATGAGTGCCCAACCTGCCAGAGTGAGACAGTCAGGGTTTAGTGGAAAAAAAAGAGCAGCCTAGAGAAAAAATTAGTTAGCGTAGGGTGCGTCGAAGAAAGCAAACCCCCAAAGAAAGATCGGAGTCTCAGCAGCGACGCATCTACCAAATACAGTTCACCGTAGGGTGCGGATACATCCAAAATCCACAAATAAAATCGAGTTTTCGAGTAGCGACGCACCACACAATAGTTAGGTGCGTCACACGAATCATCGTTAAGTCGCCGACGCAATTGTGATATCAACACATTGCACTTTTACAGAAGTTTCCATATGACAAAATCGGGAAATATGGACTTCGATGAGTGAATTCAAGTTAAGCCTAAGTTATAGGGCGATTACTTACTGACTCAGTATTAATTATAGTAGCTAGATCGGGGGAAAGAAAGAGTTCAGGAAACAGTAAAGTTTCTAAATAGTGAAACTTTATTCCATAAATTTTTTTGATTTCTTGGATTTGTCCAAGAATCTGCTCCTTGTTGATACTCTGATTGCTTTTGATTCCCACAATCATGATATTCTTACTCGTATGTTCAGCCGCTATAAACTCAAAAACCTTGGTTTTGTAGCCAGACAATTCAAGTAAAAGCGCTCTTAATCCATCAGTCACTATTTCCGATTGCCTCTCTAGCAAAATGCCAGACTTCAGCAGATCCTTCAAAACGATATTCGGATTAATTTCTTTCCTAACTTGCTTGTGGCAGCATGGTGCTAGGATAATCAAAGAAGAATCAGATTGTATCCCTTTATAAATTGCATCATCTGTTGCAGTATCACACGCATGAAGTGCGATGGTTATGTCTGATTTTTCGGCGCTATAGTTACTAATATTTCCTTGTTTGAAATGTAAATTTTTGAATTCAACTGATTGGGCAACAGAATTACAAAAATCTACTAAATGTATTCTGCTTTCTATACCAATAACTGATGCTTCTTTGTCTAAAACATTGTTCAAAAAATCATAGATTGCGAAGGTTAAGTATCCTTTGCCTGAACCCATGTCAACTACAGAGATATGACTTTTTGCTGCCAATCCTGATGATTCAAGTAAGCCATTTATGATTTCTACAAATTTATTAATCTGCCTAAACTTATCTTCCATCGTTTTTACGATATTACCTTGACTATTGGTAATACCTAACGCTGTGAGATATAAATTGTTTTCCGATTGAATATACCGTTTTTTCTTGTGATCGTGTTCCTGCGGAGCCGTATCAACAGGATTGGTAAAAGTAGGCTTAATAAATTTAAGTTTTGGTTTCTGATCTTTGCCATATTCAAGTTGGACATCCTGCGTGAGCGAGAATAATCTAATACTCATAAATTCACTTTTCGTCAGGGTTTTGATTAAATTTATCCCCTCTGCAATTAGGTAATTTTTTACTATTTCCTTAGTTTTGTAGCTATAGGTAAAAGAAAGTTTTATGCTTGATTTAAATTGTACGCTTCTCACAATGATTTTAGTTAAACCGTCTTCTTTTCCTCTATATTTTCCTAAAGTTAATCTGATAAATTCTTGACTTTCTATACTAGAAGCTAGAATTAACTCGAATTGCTCTTGCGTGTTGATATTCATTATATGACAATACAGTTTACTTAAGAAAATAATTGCTCAGCGCGCACCTGACTTAATCGATAAATTTGATAGTCACGGAGATTGCTTCGCCAAGAGTGCTAGCAATGACAAAAAACGTTAAGTGAACTTTATTGCATTATATTATTCAGTAGCGGTAGCGTGCATCGCCATCGAAAATTTACAAGTTAGAACCCAAATCTCACAGTGACGCACCACACAATAGTCAGGTGCGTCACAGGAATTATTGATTAAGTTGCCGACGGAATTGTGATATCGACTGATTGCACTTTTACCGCAGTTCCTAAACTCGATAATGGCGGTTGAATCCCCGCAGTATTTCCCACTACTAATGTTACCAAATTCTCCGGTTTCAAGTAAGTCTTAGCTACGCGCTGCACGTCAGCAATTGTGGCTGCTTCGACGCTACGGCGGTAGCGAAAAATGAAATCTTCGGGATAACCGTAGTATTCGTAGCGCATTAGTCGCGACAAAGTTTGACTCGGATTTTCAAATTTGAAGATGAAAGAATTGAGGGTGGAATCTTTAGCAAAAGCTAATTCTTCGGCGGTAATTGGTTCGGTGCGGATTCGATCGATCTCAGCGCGAATTGCCTTGATAAACGGTACTGTCGCGTCCGATCGCGTTTGGCCCCCAGCTACAAACGTCCCAGGATAGTCAAATCTCGGGCTCCAAGCCGCGTAAACCGTGTAGGCTAAGCCTTGGCGCGATCGCACATTATTGAACAAACGCCCGCCAAAACCGTTCATAACCCCATTCATCACGTCCAAAGCACCGTAATCTGGGCTGTTCAACATCCCGCCCAAATGCCCCATCTGCACGTAACTTTGGCTCAACTGCGGCTGATCCACCAAAAATATGCCGCCGCCCTTTGCAGGCGATACCGTTGGTAGCGCAGGCATTTCTGCGTTTTGAGTCGGTACCCAATTGCCGAATTTTTGCTCAACGAGCGATCGCATTTTAGCAGTATCAAAATCACCAGAAATACCCAAAATCATATTCTTGGGGTGGAAATACTTCTGGTAAAAACCCACCAAATCGCTGCGGGAAATATTGCCGAGAGTCTTGTATTCTACCGTGCGCGCGTAGGGACTGCGATCGCCATAAATTAACTTTTGAAACTCGCGTCCAGTAATACCGTTAGGATCGTCATTCCGGCGGGCGATGCCACCTTGCTCTTGATTCTTCGCTAATTCAAACTTTTCCTTAGCAAAAATTGGCTCCCGAATCACTTCCGCAAACAAGTCAAAAACGGGTTCCACATCTTCAGCTAAAGCACTAAAATTAGCGTTACCAGAAGTAACATCAATCCCCGTTTCTACTGAAGCTGCTCGCTGTTCTAGCAACTGATTTAGTTCATCAGCCGTATGCCGACTCGTGCCACCAGTTCGCATCACTTCTCCCGTCAAAGTTCCCAAGCCGATTTTATCAGCAGGTTCAAAACGATCGCCCGTGCGAAATAGCGCCGTCCCCCCGACTAACGGGAGTTCTCTATCTTCCATCAGATACACGCGAATGCCATTTGTCAGCTCAAAGCGAGTGTATTTAGGCAGTTTAATTTCTTCCAGCGCTGGGAATTTTAATTCGTCATAGTGTTTGGGCCCAGCCGCTAGGGAAGGTAACAAATTAAACGTGCCAAGTGAAACAGTAAAAAAGCAAAGTGACAGCATAAATAACTTTACTTTCTTCAGTCTCAATTTTGTCCTTTTCATTCTTTCTCCTAAGTTTTATCTCGTGACATAGCGTGGGGCGGTGCTCCGTGCCCGCCCTAGATGCGAGTCTATTTCTTAGTCTACGGAGGCAGACTTCGTTTGTGTAGTCGCGGTTTCAACCGCCGAGTCCAAATCTAGGCTTCTTCTTACAGCGACAAAAGCTTACCAATCGTGCGATTTGCTGGGCGGAAAGTAGCCTGAGAAACACGTTGAATGTCAGCAGGAGCCACAGCCGCGAGATCATCCAATTGCTTAAACAAATTTTTCCACGAACCAGTTTTAACTTGATAATCCAGCAGCGAAAATGCCATGCCCATATTAGAATTGAGCGATCGCAATAAACCCGCCCTCGCCTGAGTTTTCACCCGCTCCAACTCTGCATCAGACACTGGCTCAGTTTTGAGGCGATCGATTTCCTTGCTCAAAGCTACCGCCACCTCATCAACAGTCTTACCCGGAGCAGTTTGAGCATAAAACAATATCAAATTCGGGTACTTTTCCCCCGGATAACCGCTGAAACCTTGAGCAGCCAGCGCCAATTGCTGTTGTTCAACCAAGGACTTGTAAAGCCGAGAAGTGCGTCCACTGCTGAGCAAAGAACCAATGATTTCATAAACCGCATTGTCAGGATGATTCATCGCCGGCCTGTGGTATCCTTCCAAATACCAAGGTTGAGTTTTTAACTTCAGCGTCACTTCCTTAGTTTGCGTTTGGGGAGGCTCCACAATTTGCAATTCAGGAGGCGCTGGTTTCGCCTTGTAACGCCCGAAATAAATTTGCGCTAGTCGCTTCACCTCCGCAGCTTTCACGTCTCCTACAACCGCCACAGTCAGTTTGCTGGGGATGTAGTGACTATCAAAAAAAGTCTGCACCTGGCTGCGGGTCAGGTTCTTAATGTCTTCAGTGTAGCCAATCACCGGGCGGCGGTAAGGATGGACAGAGAAAGCTGTGTCAGCAAAAACTTCGACCATTTGCCCGATCGCAGAATTCTCAGTTCGCAGTCGGCGTTCTTCTAAAATCACCTGTTTTTCCTTATAAAATTCCCGAAAAACAGGTTCTAGAAACCGCTCCGATTCCATAGACATCCACAGTTCTAATTTGTTAGCTGGGAGGCTATAAAAATACATTGTAGCATCGATAGAAGTAGCGGCATTTAGTCCAACTCCGCCTGCTTGTTCGACTATTTTGCCGAATTCGTTGCGCTTGACAAATTGCCCAGCTTCGGCTTCAACTTTATCAAATTCTGCTTTGAATTTAGCGACTTCTTCAGTTTTGCCGCTCGCCTTCGCTGCTTGCATTTGCTCGAATAGTTGGTCTTGTTTTTCTAGCAGCGGTTTTTCCGCTTTGTAGTCGGTAGTGCCGATTTTTGGCGTGCCTTTGAAGGCTAAATGTTCCAGGTAGTGGGCGACTCCAGTTTGACCGTCGGGTTCGTTGGCGCCTCCCACGTCAGCGTGAATTAGAAACGATGCTACCGGAGATCTGGGCCTTTCGAGCACCACGAATGTCATGCCGTTGTCGAGCTTAAATTCCGTGACTTGCTTGATTACGCGATCGAGCGATGGTTGCACAGACACTGCTTGGGAGCCGTTAGCGGGGTTCTCGCGGGCGATCGCCATTTCCGGGGAAATCCCCCACCACAGCAGTACAGCGGCGAGCAGGGAGGCGATGAATCGAGTTTTGCGGGGCGATTCCCTAGGGGATAGCTTCGCCGCGCGTGGTTTTTGGAACTGCGGAGTCATTCGATTTTAGATTTTAGATTTTAGATTTTGGATTGTCAAACAAAAAAATGTTTGTGCTCAATGCCAGGGATTATCTCTTAAGGATAAAGATTTTTGGATGCATAAGCGATCTGTTGCGCCGCAGATGTTAGGCTGATACAGCAAATCTCAAAAAGGGTCTGGGGCTCGGCAAGGAGTTTTGAGTTTGGGATTAAAGTCGCGCACAACTTAAAGCGTAACATTATTTCGCCCGCCCGTCCCAAACCCGCAGTTCCAAGTGAATCCACCTAACTAAACGTAAAATACGGCTCGCTAAAAAGCTGGCTATGTATGTCTTCTTTCTTTTTCCTTCTTCCTTCTTCTTTCTTCCTTCTTCCTTCTTCCTTCTTCCTTCTTCCTTCTACTTAAGTCGCCAATTACCAATTGCAAAGCCATGAGAATTTTTAATCAGTCTCCTCCTTCAGAAACAGAAACCAAGAAGCGAATTTTACAAGCAGCTCAGCGGTTGTTTGCCCGCAGCGGATACGACGGTACGACAACTCGCGATTTAGCAGCGGCGGCTGGGGTAGCAGAGGGTACGCTATTTCGGCATTTTGATAATAAAAAAGCGATTTTGATTCAGGTAGCCACGGAAGGATGGGTAGAAATATTGACAGATTTGCTGACAGAATTGAGCGAAATGGGCAGTTACAAAGCGGTGGCTCAGGTGATGCGGCGCCGGATGCTAAATATCCGCGAGAATAGCGATATGATGCGGGTGTGTTTTTTGGAGGCGCAGTTTCACCCTGATTTGCGCGACAGAATTCAGTTAGAAGTCATCGGAAAAATGAGCGATGTGGCTGAGGCTTTTTTTGAAACGGCGATGGAAAAAGGAGTTTATCGCAAGATGAATCCGAAGATTGTTGCTCAGGTATTTTTGGGAATGTTTGCAGTTGCGGGTTTTAGTCAAAATACGATTATGGAACCCAATGCTTCTCCGCAGCAAATGCAGGAAATGGCCGAAGGACTCGCAGATATTTTTCTGAATGGGGTTTTAGTTAAAGATTAGTCATTGGTCATTGATCATTAGTAGTTCGCGTCTTTTTTCCTTCTTTATTCTTCCATACATCCGTTACATCCGTTACATCCGTTACATAATCCGTTGCCGAACTTCTACTTATGGACAAAATATTGGACTATTCTATTCGGCCACTAATGCAGGAAGACGAGCCTTTTTTGTGGCAAATGCTGTACGTCGCGGCGCACATGGCAGAAGAAGGCGAATCAACGGTGCAAGCTGTTGTGAATCATCCTTTAATTGCGAGATATGTCAAGGATTGGGGACGTGCAAATGATCTGGGTTTCGTAGCAATTGAATTAAATAGCAGCCAGCCAGTAGGAGCGGCGTGGCTGCGTTTGTTTAGAGGGGATGAAAAAGGATTTGGCTGGATTGACGATACTATCCCGGAATTGGCAATTGCAGTTCTTCCAAAATATACAAATCAGGGTGTAGGAACGCAATTGCTGGCTCATTTGTTGCCAGCAGCCGAAGCATCTTATCCAGCGGTATCCCTGAGTGTCAGAAGCTCAAATCGGGCCCTGAATTTGTACGAGCGATCTGGATTTAAAGTAATTGAGGGAAGCGAGACAATCAACCGCACAGCCGGGACATCATTGACTATGAAAATAGATTTTGATTGAGTGAATTATTACTCGTCGTTAAACTCGTACATTTGCAGTACCCAATTCTCCCGATTGTCTTGCCATTCATGGGAAACTACTTCCCAAGTTGTATTGCTTTCAAGATCCAGCAATAAACTTGATACTTCTTCAAGAGTTGATGCTGACTGACATTCTTCTACCCAACTTTCCCGGCGCTGTTTCCATAGATTTTGCACCGCTTCCCACTCTATCTGTGATTCCAATTCAACTAGATATTCTGCTAGCTGTGATGGCTCAACTGCTGCTTGCACTTCACTTACCCAACTGTCGCG
Organism: Cyanobacteriota bacterium; assembly: GCA_043767465.1. Lineage (GTDB taxonomy): Bacteria > Cyanobacteriota > Cyanobacteriia > Cyanobacteriales > Microcoleaceae > Microcoleus. The sequence continues at coordinate 1,324 of JAYUGZ010000478.1, read as the reverse complement.
ACGTTCTTTCCATTCTTGCGTCACTGCTTCCCATGTGAGGTTGCTTTCAAACTCTAACAGTAACTGGTTCAGTTCTACCATATTAAATATTTTATTGTTTGCAGCTTGTGCTACGATTATACAAAATTTTGCAACAAATAGTCTTAAAAAAAAATTAAGATTGCAGTCTCAGTGAAACTACCGAATACATAACTGAATAATGAACGATGAATTTACTTTAGATATGCTAAATATTCCCAGCAGTTGGAATCGCGGGGAAGGCGACTGGACGGGAGTGGCGGCAGCTATGAAGAGAGGGGAAACTGTAGAAGTAATTCAAGAAGTTGGTTCTACTTTGTGGCAAAACAGTCTACATGAAAAACACTCATTGTATTGGGAAGGGGAAAATCTATCACCAATCAAAGGGCGGATTTGGATTAGTTTTACTCACAGAAGATTTGCGCCGGAATCTGCTTTGCCAAAGGTTCAATGGCATCCGAGAGTGTTGTGGATAGGGATAGGTTGCACAGGTGGAACAGCGCGAGAATTAATCGAAGCTGCGATTCAAAATGTCTGTCGCGCTTATCATTTAGCTGAAGGTGCGATCGCAGGTATTGCTACAATAGACACTAAAGTCGGTGAACTTGGCTTGCTCGAACTGTGTCAAGCCCGAAATTGGCCGTTAAAAACCTTTGCTGCTGACATTTTAAGTTCCGTAGCAGTCCCCAATCCTTCAAATATGGTAGCAACAGCAGTCGGCACGCCCAGCGTAGCAGAAGCGGCTGCACTTTGCGCGATCGCCCAAATTTCAACCGCACATCAACACCAAGAAACGCAGATATCCATCAATCATCTGCGTTTATCTGCGTTTATCTGCGGTTCACATCCGCTCTTAGTTCCCAAAAAAATATTTCGCTCGGACAAAAAACTAGGCTCTGTTACCGTAGCGGTTGCAGTTTGCCCGATCGACTATCTAGGATAATATCTTACTACTCGACACTGCCGGCATTCACAAATCGGCCAATCAAGCCAGAAACAAACGACAACACAATCGAACCAAACAAAGCAGGCCAAAAACCGTTAACCGCAAAACCGATACTGAACGCACCCGCCAACCACGAAGCCAAGGAAAGCGAAACTGCATTCACAACAAACAAAAACAAACCTAAAGTAATAATACTCAAAGGCAGCGTCAGCAGTGTAATCATCGGCCTGACAACCGCGTTCACAAATCCGATAACCACGGCAGCCAGCATCGCCGCCGGAAAACTCGTCACCACAATACCTGGTACAATGTTAGCGGTAATCACCAGCGAAACTGCGGCTACTATCCAAGTTAAGAAAA
>JAYUGZ010000477.1:0-28041 GCA_043767465.1 Cyanobacteriota bacterium | reverse complement strand
CCCTCCTTCAGCACCGTAATTCCCGACAGCAACAACCGAATCAAGTGCATCGCGTGCTTCGATCGCACTTCCCCAGTATTCCGCAAGTCTTGCTCCATCTTTTTAAACTGCGACAAAACGTAACTATTGTAAGTTTGATAAACCAATTGCGATAGAAAGATTTCGCGAATTTCCAGCAATTCTGCCGCTACAGGAGAAACAGTTTCTACCAAAGGCGTGTACAAACATTCGAGTACATTGGGATTAGCTTTGAGCGCCAAAACCAGAAACTTTTGCAATTCCCAATAGCATTCTTGATCTTGCTTATTTTCCAATTGTTCTGGAATGCCATAAAGTGACCAATGAAGAATTGCCGGCGGCTGGTAAATCCCGCGCCTGTCTGTATCAGATTGCTCGTTATCAAGACCATAAGCTCTCGAACCAACAATGCAGCGGTAAATAACAGAATCATAGAGGTTGTATTCTGCTAAAAAATCTCCTCGTGACTGCAATCCTTCGCTCTGAAACTGCTTGCGGATGCTGAGTTCGTGTCGCCGCAGACTAATTGTTGTTCCGTCTGGGAGCTTGACTAAATATGCGTGGGAATTGTCCGTAGGCGATTGAACGATGACACCTACTGCTCCCTGTTTCCAAGATTGATTACTGGCGGGGTTTTTGACCTCAATTTTGGTGACAATCTGGGTTCCTGCGGGGAGGATTAAGTTGAAATTTTGGGGAATATTGGCATTTGCCATGAGGGAACCTCCGGCGGTGGCACGAGTTACAATGTCATTGTAGCATATGTGTAGTATAGCAACCGCCAAGGCGATTAGGATATTTCGGTCACTGAGCCCTTCGACTACGCTCAGGATAAACTACGTCGAAGTGGACATTTCGACTCCGCTCAATGACCAAAGCGGCTTGGCGACTGCTATATGAAAAAAGGGGGTTTTGGGCGATCGCGCTCCGCCCCGCAACCTATGGCAATTTTGGCCTTGTTGAACAGTGTCTAATTATTAAGGAGGAAGATTAATGCGTTATACTGTGGTTTAAAAAGGTGAAACTAGCTATAGTGCCTATGTTCCTGATTTACCGAGATCTGTGGCTGTGGGTGAAAGTTTAGAAGAGGTGAGGAATACTAACATCAAAATTCTGCTACTTCTAACAATAAGGGTATAGATTCAGCTTCGATCCTGTACGCGATCGCTATCAATCGAAGGAGATATTTCAAATGATTTCTCAACTACAACCTCAATTCATGAGTCCCCAAGAATATCTGGAATGGGAAGAACAACAACCCATTAAATATGAATATATGAATGGGGAAATCTTTGCTATGACGGGGGGAATTCTGCCCCATAACTCCATTGCGATAAACCTGACATCTGCACTCAAAAATCACTTGCGGGGTAAAGGTTGTAAAGTTTTTATGGCAGATGCCAAAGTAGGGGTTTCGCAAAATGGTCCTTTTCACTATCCAGATGTCATGGTCAGTTGCGATCCACTCGACCAAAAAGCCCGTAAAGTTATTTATCATCCCTGTTTAATTGTTGAAGTGCTATCTCCAGGAACAGAAGCATTCGATCGCGGCCAGAAATTTAGAAATTACCGTCAAATTGAAAGTTTAAAAGAATATGTTCTGATTGAAGCCGATCGCCTGAACGTGGAATGTTACCGCATCAATGAGAAAGGCAAATGGGAACTCACTGCTTATTCTCTTGACGCGACAACTATCGACGGTACAGAAGTAGAAGTTGATTTTACCAGCGTTGATTTCCGCTGTCCGATTTCTCTGCTGTATGAAGATGTTGTTTTTCCGGAAGATAATCCTGTTTTCTAGCAATTTTCGTAAATCAGGATTTAAAAAAATTCTCTCACTGATTGGTACGCTTAAAAGTGTTTTGTGGCAATCTCAACTAGAGGAGGAAGATTAATGCGTTATGCTGTGGTAATTGAAAAAGGTGAAACTAGCTACGGTGCGTATGTTCCCGATTTACCTGGATGTGTAGCTGTGGCTGAAAGTTTAGAAGAGGTGAGGAATTTAATTAAAGAGGCGATCGCATTTCATATTGAAGGACTACAAGAGGATGCTTTTCCGATTCCCGAACCAGTCTCTATTTGCGAATATGTTGAAGCTTAAGCTAAACACCAATTCCTTTTTATTTCCCGTCCGTTTTTCTCCCGCTTAATTTTCCCTTATACCCCCTTTTCACTTTCATGTTGTGCAGGAAGTGCTACACGCCCATGAAAGTCATGATAACGATGTGAAAAGTCTTCTAAATATGGACTTTCAAGCACTGTACGTCGTTTAGCAAAATTATAATTTATTTGATGATATAAGAAATCAGCATCTATCGCAAAAATTTTTTTGAAATCTACTGTTAATTCTGGTATACCTTCCTGAGATGATTCACGTTCTAGAGGTATTTTCTCCAAAAAATGGTACTGTTGATAACGATTAGATTTGACTAAATTCCAATCTGCTGAATTTATCTGGACTGTTTTGTTTGAGCGAATTTCTTGAGCTGTATGTACTTGACAAAAAAGTATAGAATTTAATAACTTATTAGGCTGATTTTGATTTTGCCTAGCGGTATAGTCCCAATCTAAATCGCAGTTTTGAGTGACAATAATTGCATAAGGATGAACAATCGGTTTAAACTGAGTTTTATCGAGGTTTGGAGAAGATTCACTTGGAACTGGTTTAAACTGTATAAGTCCAGTCAGAATTTCCCCTTGTCTAAGAGCCTCTTTGTCGTCCGAGGCTCTATAAATCCAAGGCTTACTCATGATTAGCTACTCTAAATCTAGAACTAAAGGTGGTCTGACTTCACTAGGTAATACGCTACCAGTAAGTAATCCTAATTCTTGAGGTAAGGTAGTTTGTCCTAAATCATGCCCACAGTCACTATAATATTCCACCATGCGTTCAAGGACTTCAGATGCTTCTTGCAATCCTTCTGGAGTATTAGCAAAAAGTAGATTGAGTAGCGTTAAGCACTTAATCCAAATGAGCGTGTTTTGATTGAATTGACCAAACCATTCACCACTAAAAGGTGATTCGATGGAAACTTTTATTTTTAAGCTAGGAGTTCCAGATACTAATGTTGGTAACAGTTCATATCTTTGTCCAATTATGTTTTTGGTTTGAGTGCTACCAGTTGTTACGTGCATAGGATTATATTGGTTGGGGCTGCATTGCTCTGTGCAACTCTTCCGTGATACTCCAGCGAAAGAGATTTCGGGCTGTATGGTTGTAGGTATCAAGTATTTTCCAGATATTTTCACTTTTTTCTACTTTATCCTCAGTAAAAAAATCAGTATCTAATAAATAAGCTGTTTCATCTATACCTCTTTCTGTGTCCCTAACGTTAACAAGTCCATGATTAAAATTAACTTGACCTAATTCAGTTTTTAGCTGTAAATTTTTGACGAAGTTTTGAATTGAATCTCCTATTTCTGGTGTATAGAGTTCAGAAGCAATATGTTGGGGTATTAATTCATGCCACTCTTTGTCCTTAATATTTAGTTTTGACCTAATAATTAAATCACGATATCTTAGTCCTGTTCGTGAATAAAAAGAGGGATTATATATTGTTGCAAAAAGTTCTACAGCGGTTTTAAATTTATCAATAAAGTTTTCATATCTTTCATATTTTGTCGTAGCAAGCGTTATAGAGTTTTTGTCTAAAGATATCTGGCAACTCAAGTCTTCTGACTTAAATTGATAAGTCAAGTCACTTGCTGTCAAGTCACTTGGAAAATTTGAGCTGAATTGGGTTAAAAGATTAGATAGTTCAACTGGTATCTGGAAATTTCTAGAAGTTTCAAAAATTGGGTATTCAAATCTGATGCTGTCTTGAAAGTCTACAGGTTGTTGGCTGGGAATTTTTAGGATAGTTGGAAATCTCAGTTGAGCAATCACCTCAATTAGGGGGCTTTCTTCATAAATTACTCTTTCATAGTTTGGGATCTTCATTTTTTTAAAGTATCCATATAGAAAGATGAAACTCTACGTTATATCAAAAACTTGTAACTCTTAACAGATCAGAGAATAAGTTAGATGGGCAATACAGGATTTGAACCTGTGACCCCTTCCGTGTGAAGGAAGTGCGCTACCACTGTGCTAATTGCCCGTAGATAACTAACATAACATACTAACTCCCAATTAGCAACTAAAATTTGTCAAAAAATTCAGTTGCACTCGACACAATGCCCATAAGACAGGCATTTGTCGAGCCCCACCAATCAATCAACCACCCACCAACCCGCCGCAGGGCCAACAAACCGCACCACAATCCACCAACCCACCAACAGACTAATCCCCGCCCAGCTTCCGCGAGATGTCCACTTCAGAAAATCTTCGCTTTGAGTTTTCGTAATTGGTAGCCAGGGATAGATACGCTCTTCTTTACCGTATCCATCGCCGATCGACTCTTTACGACGCTTAGCTTCACCCATAATCTTTGCTTGCTAAATGAGATTTCAATTGGATAACCAACCAAATTATAGGCCAACAGGTCATCTCAAGCCTGCGTCAACCAAGTCGTATCCAAATAATCAATCCTCGCAAACGGACTCAAGGCTGTTAAAATCTGCTGTCCGTAACTGCGGTGAATCACCCTGCTGTCAAAAATCGCCACAACCCCCTGACGCTCACGCACCGGCGCGATCGCCCGCTGCAACTCATTCAACGCCGCCGGCAACAAATACAACCGAAACCAATCCCGACGCTGTTCCTTATAAAAAGCCACACGCGCCGTCACCAAAGGATTTTCCAAAGAAGGTAGCGGCAAAGTTGCGATCGCCAGCAAATGAGGCGCCCTCAACTCGCCCTGATGTTCCCGCCAAAACTCCCATCCAGTCACCAAAATCGCATTCTCGCCCACATCCGTTTTTTCCACCTGCACCCTCGTACCGAACTCAGAAGCCAAAATCGCCGCCATCCGAGCCTTCAGCGGTACATCGCCCACAATCAGCACCGTTAAACCCGCCACCGACGCACTCATCAACAGCAAAGTCCGAATTTCTTCCATTAAAACACCCTGAAATTCCGGCGTATTCGGCAGCGGCAGCCAGTTCGGAATGTACAGTTGAATTAACTCATTTTGCCGATCGGGCGAAAACTTCACACTCGTCAACTCAGGCAATCCCATCATTTGCCGGAAGATCGGAGCCTTCTGTTCCACATCCACCGCCCCCCCAATCAACACCACAGGCACGGCAGACCAAATTTTGCTCAAAACATCCGCCACCTGCACTGGCGCACAGAACAGCGAAAATGACCCAGCAGAGCGATGAATCTGCGCCCACCGCAATCTGCCGTTGGTGTTCCACCCTTGCCAAAAATTGCTCCAAGCAGGCGGAATCCCAGGGTTTTGCTCGATCGTTTCAAACAGCCCTTTCAAAATATTTTGCTCTGCCGTTTCCAGCAAATAACACTCGTCAGGCTTAGCCGGATGCTGAAACACAGCCCGCGTTAGCAACACCCGCACTTGCAGGATTGCATCGGCCACCATTGGCTGAGATTGCATTAAATCATTCCAATGGGCCGGTGCCAAACCCACCGTCAATTGCTGGCGCGTCCAAACTTCCAAATCATCTACACCATCGATAATTGTCGGAATATTGCTGTGAAGTTCCGAATTTCGGGCCAAGCGCGCCGCCAGCCAAGACTGCGGATCTGCTAGCATCAATCCTCGTCCAGTGGCATTATGGGAGTAAATGTCGATCCTCTTCGTTGGCGCAGCCCCCGTAGGGGCGGGCTTCGCTAACGCCCGCTGAGTTTGCAGCCACTCTTGCAATCGCGGAATTTCCACCGCCTGCAAATGTTCCAGCAGCGGTGTTGGCGCCACTAAAATCACCGGTTCAGGCCACATCAAAATTGGCATCAAATAGCTGACTCGATACCGCTGTCGGTAAGCTCCTGCGGGAAGCCCAGTTTGAATCAGAGCGCTCCGCCTCAAGCGCAAAGCCCGGGCCACCAGCCGCGCCATCGTTAAATGGTGGGGCCAGTGCGGCTCGGAGTTCGATCGCAAAAAGCGGAGCAGCGAGTTATGGACTTCTACTTCAATCAATCGATTTCACACTTGATCTTGCTCAATCAAGATAATCAAAACTTGCCAGAAAATCAACTACTTTTTCACCCACAGGCAAACTGAATTTACTCTCCTGATTATTTCCACCTCGCCGACCAAAATTCTGGTGAGACTGCACAATCAAACTCTCCTGCCCCGAACTAATTAAAATAGTTTGGGTGGGCGACTGAAAAAACTTTGTTTGCTGACCTGGATTAAGTGCTGTTTCCAGCATTTTTTTCACCTCATTTAAATTATCCCTCGCTGCATTTAATGCTTTACACAACTGCACTATCCGTTTCTTCTCCAAATTTTGACTTTCGATAATTTTGCTGAGAGCCACAATATTATTTTGAGTTTCTACGGCGTCATTAAAAGGAAGAATCGCTAAAAAAGCTGCTGGCAATAAATGCTCGTCGCTATCTAATCTAAAAGTGAGAGTTGTCCGGCGGTAGCCGATTTCAATATTGGGAGGACAGCTCATTGCCCGGTAATGCTGAGCTATTTGGCAGTAAGCTGTTGCTAAAGTGCTGTTGGCTGAGTGATCTAAAAGTGCGTCAACCACAATTTGCACTAACCCAGGCGTGTGATTTAAAAATTTTTTCGATTCTGACGGCCAATTAAATTGTTGAATCAAAGTGCGATCGCCTGCGGGGCTCATGTCCACCCACTGGCAAGTAATATCATCTACGACGATCCCAAACCGAGGAACCAAATACAGTTTTGCCCCTGTTAAAGTTGCCCCCGTCAAATCAGCGCCCAGCCAATCTGCGTTAATCAAATTGGTTTCTGTCAAATCAGCGTGCACCAAACTAGCATTTGCTAAATTAGTATTTCTTAAATCTGCTCCGTTGAGGTTAGCTCCGCTGAATTTAGCATCGCTCAGATCGGCGCCGTTGAGGTTAGCTCCGCTCAAATCAGCCCATTTGAGGTTAGCTCCGCTCAAGCTGGCACCGCTGAGATTCACCTGCTGCAAAGAAGCTTGTCTCAGATCGGCATTGATCAAATTGACGCCGTTAAGTTCTGCTTTCGTCAAATCTGCGCCGTGCAAGTTAGCTTGTTGAAAGTTAGCTGATGAAGCCGAAGCACCTCTGAGATTTGCACCGGAAAGATTAGCACCGCACAGGTTAGCTTGTGTCAGTTTTACCTCCCTTAAATCTGCTTCTGTCAGGTTAGCGCCGCTGAAGTTAGTGTTGCTGAGTTCGCAGCGGACTAATTCAGCTCTAATCAGGGATGCTCCGATTAATTGAGCTCCACTTAAATCGGCTTTCACTAAGTTGGCTACGTTGAGAGTAGCCCCGTTTAAGATTGCGCGCGAGAGATTGACGCTGCTGAGTCTAGCCACATTCAGGTTAGCTTCGCTGAGGTCTGTTTCGCTCAAGTTAGCGCCGCTGATGTTGGTGACAAATAAGCTAGCCCGCCTTAAAATTGATTGGCTGAGGTTGATGCGGCTGAGATTAGCTTCATTCAGGTTAATTCCCGTGAAATCTCTGTCGCCTTCTGTGTATCTTTTGACGAGTTCAAAACGTTTGAGAAGTTCTTCAGCTTCCATTATTTTTACCTAACTGAAAGGGCGATCGGCTAACTTTTTTCTGGCATAAATACAAACGATCTCAAATTAATTTATAGTATTTACTCGCCGAGCTGATAAAAGCTTTTGACAAACTCAATCACCGTATTTAGGGGCGGGGTTGTGAATCTTTGGGCTTTAATTGCCGGCCCGATCGAGGTTTTGTTTACTCCCGGCAAATTTGTCAAATTTCTGCCAAAGTCGGGGTGATAGTGAACCATCAAACTTTCGGCGCTGGAGTTGGCCAGTATAGTTTGGGTAGGCGATTGGAAAAAAGTCGAGACTGGTTCGCGATCGAGGCGCACCGGCTGAATTTTCATTTCCCCTATTTTCCTAATTGTTTTAGTCAGGGTCACGTTCAATTGCGCTACCAAGTTTGAAACTCTGACGCCCAGATTATTGCCGCTTTGGGGTTGAATCATTTTGATCAGAGTAATGAGATTTTTCTGCGTAAATGCCGCGTCGCTAAAGGGAATAATCGCAACGAAAGCTGTGGGAAATAGTTGCTCGTCCTGCTCTATTCTAAATGAGATGATTGTGCGCCGCGAATTAACTTCTATGCTGGGAGGATTGCTCAAACCCGAGTATTGACGGGCAATTTGGCGGTAGGTAGCAGCGAGGATAAAGTTGGCGTCGGGGTCTAGGGGTCGATCGACAATAATTTGCACTGTCGGCGGTGTAGCATTAAAAAACCGTTGAGATTCTTCTGGGGTAAAGCGCTGAATGTGGCTGCGATCGCCATTAGGACTCAAATCAACCCAATCGCAGGTTATATCATCAGCTTTGAGGTCGAACCTAGACACCGCGTAAATTTTTGCCCCCGTCAGAGCCGCCCCCGTCAAATCTGCGCCCACCCAATCAGCGTGAATCAAATTCGCTTGAGTCAAATCAGCGTGTACCAGAGTAGCATTCAACAAATTGACATTGCTCAAATTTGCCCCGTACAAGTTGGCCCCGCTCAATCTCGCTTCATCGAGGTCAGCACCCGTCAGGTTCGCCCCGCTGAGGTCGGCCCACCGGAGATTAGCGCCTCGCAAGTCAGCGCCGCTGAGATTGGCCTGAGAAAGATTAGCTTGTCTGAGTTCGGCATTGCAGAGGTTAACTCCTCGCAAGTCTGCCCTGCTGAGGTCGGCTCTGTGCAAGTTGACCCGTTCCAAGTTGGCCGCTGTCAGGGAAGCTCCTCTGAGATGAGCCCCGCTGAGGTCGGCTTGCTCTAGATTAGCTTCTCTGAGGGTTGCTTCTCTCAAATCTGCTTCGCTGAGATTTGCACCGCTCAAGTTTGCACCGCTGAGGTCGGCTCTGATCAGTTCGGCTCTAATCAGTGTCGCTTCGACGAGTTGGGCTTCGCTGAGGTCGGCTCGAATCAAGTTAGCCACGTTGAGGATAGCGCCGTTGAGGTTGGCTTTGTTGAGATTTGCACCGCTGAGTCTGGCAACATTGAGTTTGGCTTTTCTCATGTTGGCGTTGGACAGATTAGTGCCGCTCATATTGGTGAGGCTCAAGATTGCCTCGCTGAAATTAGCCCCGCTGAGATCGATCCTGCTGAGATTTGCCTCGCACAGGAGGATGGCAGTAAAGTCTCTTTCTCCTGCGGCATATTTGGCGATGAGTTCTTCGGCGTCCATGCTTTTGAATTTCCCTGATGTGTTAGCTAGAACAGAGCTTTGTTATGCCAACCTTTAAAATAGAATAAGCATTTTTTGTTACTTCATGCAATATGCCTACACATCTATATTGTGGAAGCCTTTTATAAAATCCAAAATGGTACTGATATTAGCTTGACCCAATTTTGTACTTTCGGCTAACTTGCCTGTGCCTGAGTTGTTCGGGTCATATTTTTTAATCAGGCGCTGGCCGAAGGCTGGGTGGTGATAAACGCTGAGTCTTTGGTCGCGGGAATTAATTAAGATCATTTGTGTAGGAATTTGAAAAAAGTTGATGCTTTCGCCGATTTTTGGAAATGAACTGGAAATTTTAATTTGGTCTACTTTGCTGATAGCTTGATTGAGAGCTTTGCTGCATAACTGCACGTGTTTAGATTCTTTGACGTTAAGTTTTCCTGCATCCTGGGATTGAATCATTTTCATCAAAGCTATCACGTTTTTTTGAGTTGTGGCGGCATCGTTAAAAGGAATGATGGCAACGTAAGCGGTGGCAAATAATTTATCGTCGCTGTCCATTTTAAAGGCGAGTACGGTGCGCCTGGAGCTGACTTCGATCGTGGGTGGCTGACTTAAACTCGGGTATTGTTGGGCAATTTGGTAATAAGTTGCAGCTAGGGCAAAATGAGCGCCTTGGTCTAAGGGTGAGTCAATTACAATCCGAACTGTGGGTAAGGTTTCGTGAAAAAATTCGTGGGTTCCTCCGGAGTTCAACCAGTAAATTTGGCTGTGGTCGCCGTTGGGACTCAGATCGACCCATTTGCAGGTCATGCCTTCGGTTTTGATGCCGAGCCGCGAAACTGCGTGGAGTTTGGCTCCGGTTAAGGTGGCTCCGGTTAAGTCGGCTCCAATCCAGTCGGCGCGGATCAGATAGGCATTTGATAGGTCGGCGTGAACTAAACTGGCATTGAGTAAGTTGGCGTGGCAGAGGTCGGCTCGGCTGAGGTCGGCGCCGCTCAATTTAGCTTCGCTGAGGTCAGCCCAGCGCAGATTGCACCCGCTGAGGATGGCCCAGCGCAAATTGACGCCGCTGAGGTCGGCGCCGCTGAGTATGGCTTGAGTGAGGTTGGCTTGTCGCAGTTCTGTCCCTCGCAAGTCCGCGCCGCTGAGGTCGGCTCGACTGAGGTCGGCGCCTTGCAGGTTGGCTTGTTCGAGGTTGGCTTCTGTCAAGCACGCGCCGCTGAGGTGAGCACCTCGAAGGTTGGCTTGAGCAAGGTTGGCTCCTCGCAGGGTGGCTTCGGTGAGGGTGGCTCCGCTGAGGTTTGCTCCGCTGAGGTTTGCTCCGCTGAGTTCGGCTCGAATTAGCTCGGCTCTGATCAGTTTGGCTCGCGTGAGTATGGCTTTTCTCAGGTCAACTCGTACTAGGTAGGCGACGTTGAGGTCGGCGTCGGTGAGGTTGGCGCCGCCGAGATGGGCGCCGCTGAGTCTGGCGATGTTGAGTTTGGCACCGGTGAGGTTGGTTTTGCTGAGGTTGGCTCCGCTGAGGTTTGCTACACTCAGATTCGCACCCTTGAGGTTGGCTCCGCTCAAGTTGACGCCGCTGAGGTTGGCCTCAGTCAGGTTGATTCCGGCAAAGTTTCTTTCTCCGGCGGCATATTTTTTCAGGAGTTCCTCTACTGTCATGGGGGCGTTACCGTCGTATCAAATATCCCCATTTTATGGCTATGAATATCGGTATTGTAGGACTTGGTTTAATTGGCGGCTCGATCGCTCTGGATTTGCGATCGCACGGGTTTGATGTTTTTGGGGTTTCGAGTCGCCAGCAGACTTGCGATCGCGCCCAGGAACGCGGTGTGGTCAATCAAGCCAGCATACACCTGTCTGACATGGCAGCAGCCGATTTGGTTTTTATCTGCACGCCGTTAGGAGCGATCGAGCCGATCGTCCGCGAATTGATACCCCATCTTTCTATTGATACCATTGTAACCGATGTCGGTTCCGTAAAAACACCCATAGTACAAGCTGTGTCTTGTCTGTGGCCGAATTTTGTCGGGGGACACCCGATGGCGGGGACTGCACAAAGCGGGATTGAGGCGGCGGTAAGGGATTTGTTTGTGGGGCGGCCTTATGTGGTGACTCCGACTGCTGAAACTCCGCCGCTGGCGGTGGAGAAGGTTGAGGAAATTGCGCGGTTGCTGGGTGCTAAAGTTTACCGGTGTGGGCCCGAAGAGCACGATCGAGCTGTGGCTTGGATTTCTCATTTGCCGATAATGGCTAGCGCGACGCTGGTGGCTGCGTGCGATCGAGAGGGCGATCGGGATATTGTGAATTTAGCCCAACATTTGGCGAGTTCGGGTTTTCGGGACACCAGCCGCGTAGGGGGCGGCAACCCGGAGCTGGGAGTGATGGTGGCAAAGTACAATCGAGAGGAGTTGTTGCGATCGCTCTCTATTTACCGAGACAGTCTCGACGAGTTCATCAGCGATATCGAGACCGAAAATTGGCAAGCTCTAGAACAAAAGCTCAAGCTGACTCAACAAGCGAGAAAAAATTACAACTTGTGAGCCAAAAATTGCTTCAAACTGTCCCCGTCTCCATTATGATTGTGGACGCCTATATATTCAGTTTCAATGTACACTTATTCTCGGCTTAAGCGGGCTTTACTGGGTGAATCTCTCCCCACCAGTGCATCTGTTCACGAACGGCTAGACAACGCTACAGGACTAGCTGTTCTAGCTTCCGATGCACTGTCGTCTGTTGCCTACGCTACTCAAGAAACTCTGCTGGTGCTGTTACTAGCCGGGAGTAGCAGTTTGAGTTTATCGCTGCCTATTTCTGGAGTTATTGTTTTACTGTTGGCGATCGTGGCGCTGTCTTACCGACAGACAATTAAAGCGTACCCCAACGGCGGCGGCGCTTACATTGTGGCGCGAGAAAACTTGGGTACTTATTCGGGTTTGATCGCAGCAGCTTCGCTGATGATTGACTACATCCTCACCGTAACAGTAAGTATTTCGGCTGGGGTGGCGGCATTGACTTCAGCAGTCCCCTCGCTGCTCCCCTATACCGTCGAACTGTGCTTATTTTTTATTGTCCTGATCATGTTTGCCAATCTCAGGGGACTGCGGGAATCTGGCAAGATATTTATGGTTCCCACCTATGCGTTTATCGTGGGCATTTTTATCTTGATTGGCTGCGGTTTGTACCAACAGGCAACAGGTCAAGTTTTGCCCACATTAGAAAATATTCCAGCTAAGGAATCTTTGGGATTATTTCTGATCGCGCGCGCCTTTGCGGCGGGCTGTACGGCCCTGACTGGAGTTGAAGCCATATCGGACGGAGTGTTGGCTTTTAAGCCTCCGGAATGGAAGAATGCGCGCCTAACTTTAACTTATTTGGGCGGAATTCTGGGAGTAATGTTTTTGGGAATTAGTTACTTGGCTCATGTTTATCATGTGATTCCTAGAGAAAATGAAACGCTGCTTTCTGTGTTGGGAAAACAGATTGTGGGCGAGGGTATATTTTATTACTATTTGCAGATTGCAACTCTGTTGATTTTGCTGTTGGCTGCGAATACGAGTTATGCGGATTTTCCGCGACTTTGTTATTTTTTGGCGCGGGACGGGTTTTTGCCGAGGCAGTTGTCGCTGTTGGGCGATCGACTGGTTTATTCTAATGGCATTAATCTGCTCAGTTTCTGCGCTGCGTTGTTAATCATCATTTTCCGAGGCGATACGACCGCAGTAATTCCGCTGTATGCTGTTGGGGTTTTCACTTCTTTTACTCTGTCCCAATCGGGAATGGTAATTCACTGGTTCAAAGAGCGAGGTAAAGGTTGGCAATCTAGTGCTTTGATGAATGGTATCGGTGCAGTAGCAACCACGCTTGTTTTGAGTGTAATTGTCGCTACAAAATTCCTTTTGGGAGCTTGGGTTGTGGTAGTAACTATTCCGATCGTAGTCAGTCTATTTTTAGCTATTAACCGACACTATCGGTATGTAGCGGCTCGCTTGAGCATTCAGGGAATAGAACCTATATCTTATCCTCCCAGACCTAAAGTTAAGGTGGTGAAACATCCGGTAGTGGTGTTAGTCGGGCAGTTACACCGGGGAACTTTTGATGCGCTGGATTACGCTCGTTTAATTGCTGATGAAGTTGTGGCGGTTCACGTCGATATTGGTTTGACCGATCGCGCAAAATTGCAAGCGGCTTGGCAAGATTTGCAATCTGACATTCCTTTAGAAATTCTGGAATCGCCTTACCGTTCAGTCGGTGAGGCTTTGACTCACTTTTTGGCTTTGTTTGAAGAGCAGCGGCCTGGAGTATTTTTAACGCTGATAATTCCGGCTTTTGTGACGCGAAATTGGTGGGAGGGACTGCTGCACAATCAAACTGCTTTCTTTTTGAAGGCGGCTTTGCTGGCTAAAAAAAGTCGGGTTGTCACAACGGTTAGATATTATCTTTAAGCTATGAAAACTGGAATTATTTAGGAGACGCTGGGAAAAGAAACCGGGTTTCTTGGCAATATTTTTGTGTGGTTGCGAAGTATTTAGGCAGAAACCCGGTTTCTGATACTCGCTGGGAAAAGAAACCGGGTTTCTGACCAAAATTTTTGCTGGGCTGCGAAGTATTTAGGCAGAAACCCGGTTTCTGATACTCGTTGGAAGTTGACAGATCAAAAATAATGTGCGACGATCGCAATAATTAGATAAGTTGCCTTCAACTTGTCTCTCAAAAGATTGCGGCTGCTGAACCCAAGTCTTTGATTAACTACAACATCTCTTCAATTTGTGGGGGTTGCATTGCAACCCGCAACAGACTACTTATGCAGCAGCCAAAAAACTTGAATAGGCTTTTGCGAGCTTTGTCTCGGCAAGGTCTTGATGTGAGTTACGACAATAAAGTGTACTCGATTTCTCTCCATAGTTCTCTGAAAGAACACTGGCAGGATGCCAGTTCCACAACAGAAAATAGTGAAAATGTCGGTGCTATAACAGCAGAAGTTTTGCTTCCTGATGGTTTTCCGGTGGAAGCAAAGGCGCTAAAACAGTTAGCAAATTTGGCGAATGTTCGTCACCCTCAAGGTGGTTGTGTTTGTCGCGCCTGCGCTACTCCAGACTTCCATCCGGGGGATGCGGGAGTGGCAATTGGCTCGATCGTCCAAACTGACAAAATGGTGATTCCGGCGGCTGTCGGTTCCGATATTAACTGCGGGATGCGCTTACACGTTGCTGATTTGTCGATCGAACAATTTCTGGCAAAGCGCGATCGATTTGTAGAATTGCTCAAAGGCGATTATTTCTTCGGTACTCGTGATGTCAGCATGAGCGCAAAAACTGCCCGCGCGATGTTCCAACACGGGATACCCGGATGGCTGGATGCTATGCAGGAGTTGGCAATTGGGAGTGTAGCAAATTCCGATTTTGAGCAGTTGGCGCAAGAGTGCGATCTCACTTTTCTCGGCGGTTCCATGAATGGCGATGTCAAATGGGCTCCCGCAGAATTAGTCCCAAACGACGGCATAGTAAGGGATGGCGGGTTAGCTACTATCGGCGGCGGCAATCACTTTGTCGAAATTCAAGTGGTTGAGGAAGTTGTCGATCGAGCTACGGCCTATACTTGGGGTGTGCGATCGGGACAAATCGCTTTTATGATTCACTCCGGTTCGCGAAATGTGGGGAAATACATCGGCGGTATGTGGCGCGATCGAGCTTGCGAAGCTTGGCCGAAGACCTTAAAACACCCTGAATCCGGGCTTTTCCCGCTGTCTGTAGAGGCAAATCCCGAACTTGTGAGCAGCTACCTACAAGCGGAAGCAACGGCCGCCAATTACGGTTTTATCAACCGTTTGTTGTTAGCAGAACTTCTGCGACTACGTTTGCGGCAAGTTTTCGGGGATATCGAAGCTCCTTTAGTTTACGATTTGCCTCACAATATTACCTCTTCTGAAGGTGACGGTTGGGTGACTCGCAAAGGCGCTTGTCCGGCACATTCGGCCCAGCCTGTAATTGTTCCTGGTTCGATGGGTGCGCCGTCTTATTTGCTAGTTGGTTTGGGAAACGATCGATTTTTGCGATCGGCTTCTCACGGTGCAGGAAGGGCGCGATCGCGTTTCGATCTCAGTCGCGAAGGTGCTGACAAAACTGATGCCGCTTTGGGATTAACTGGCGTAGATTGCATTACCTTGCGCGATGAACGTAGAATCGAAGAGGCACCGGCCGCTTACAAGCCAATTCAACCAGTAATTGATGTACAAGTTGAGGCGCAAATGGTGGGGATAGTCGCTAGAATGAAGCCAGTGTTAACGTTTAAAGCGTAGGCTGATTTGTCTGTTCTGGAAAACTGGTTTCACGAACAGAAGACTGGGCGGTTGAAACCGCGTCTACACAAACAAAACCCGCCTCCGCGGGTTAAAGAGTAGGCGGTTGAAATTACGTTATCTTCTTCAGTCCGCGTCGGCGGACTACCCTTCAAGAAGGCTAACGCCTACGTTTGTCTAGGCGCGGTTTCAACCGCCGTCTTATCTTGTCCAATTATCCCCATCCTCAATTGTCACCAAATCCATCAAAACCTATCCATCCCCTCAAGCGGCTGCTGAAGTACGGCCGCCGCTACCGCCTGAAAACTTGGCTAGCAAGTATTTGCTCGCTGCTGAATAAATTCTTTGATTTAGCGCCGCCAGCATTAATCGGTATTGCCGTTGATGTGGTGGTGAAACAGCAAGATTCTATTATCGCTCAGTGGGGCATCAAAGATGTCTTTTGGCAACTGGCAATTATCACTCTGGTGAGCGCGATTGTTTGGGCTTTAGAATCGGTTTTTGAATATGCCTATGATTATTTGTGGCGCAATTTGGCTCAGGATATTGAACACGATTTGCGTTTGGAAGCTTACAGCCATTTGCAGGAATTAGAATTAGCTTATTTTGAAGAACGCAGTACGGGCGGCTTGATTTCTATTCTCAATGATGATATCAATCAACTCGAACGTTTTTTGGACGGCGGCGCGAATGAGGTGATTCAGATAATTACAACGGTTATCGTGATTGGTGCGGCTTTTTTTGCGGCATCTCCTGCTGTTGCTGTCCTGTCAATGTTGCCGATTCCTTTTATTATTGGGGGCTCGATCGCCTTTCAAAATCGCCTCGCTCCTCTCTATGCTGATGTGCGCGAAAAGGTGAGTTTTCTAAACGGGCAACTGTCGAATAATTTGACAGGAATTACTACTATTAAAAGTTTTACTTCCGAAGAGTATGAAACTCAGCGCATTGAAACACAAAGCAATGATTATCGCCAAAGTAACCGACGGGCGATCGCACTTTCGGCTGCTTTTATTCCGCTGATTCGGATTGTGATTTTCTTGGGGTTTATTGCAACGCTATTTCTGGGCGGTTTGGAGGTGGTGGCGGGCAGGTTGTCTGTGGGAACTTACAGCGTTTTGGTGTTTTTGACTCAGCGGTTGCTTTGGCCGCTGACTCGGCTGGGTGATACTATGGATCGATACCAGCGGGCAATGGCTTCTACTAATCGGGTGATGAATTTGTTGGATACGCCGATCGCAATTCGCACTGGCGATATTCGACTGCCGGTTAGTTCGATTAAAGGTGAGCTACAATTTAAAAATGTTACATTTTATTACAATCAAAGAAAACCGATTTTGCAGTATTTTTCGCTGACTTTGGCGGCGGGGAAAACTACTGCGATTGTTGGTGCGACTGGTTCGGGGAAAAGTACGCTGGTGAAACTAATCTTGAGGCTGTACGAGGTACAGTACGGCAAGATTTATCTGGATGGCATAGAATTAACTAATCTGAATTTAAAAGATTTGCGCAGAGCGATCGGATTGGTGAGTCAAGATGTATTCTTGTTTCACGGTACGGTAGCGGAAAATATTGCTTACGGCAGTTTTGAGGCAAGCAATCGAGAAATCGTAAATGCTGCTAAAATTGCGGAGGCTGACGAGTTTATCGCGCAATTGCCGGACGGTTACATGACTATTGTAGGGGAACGCGGTCAAAAATTGTCGGGGGGACAGCGGCAGCGCATTGCGATTGCGAGGGCTGTTTTGAAGAATCCGCCGATTTTGATTCTCGATGAAGCTACTTCAGCGGTGGATAACGAGACGGAAGCGGCAATTCAGCGATCGCTCGAACGAATTACCAAGAATCGGACTACAATTGCGATCGCCCACCGTCTTTCTACTGTCCGCAATGCCGATTGCATTTTTGTCATGGAAGAGGGGCGAGTGGTAGAATCGGGGCAGCACGAACAACTTATCGAACACGATGGAGTTTATGCGTCACTCTGGCGCGTGCAATCTGGTATAAAATAAGCATGGTTTGATCGTTCGGACTTTAGTCCTTAAAGCCCGCAGGAGAGGACTAAAGTCCTCACTACGAACTCCAAAATATTAGTTTCTACAAGCAAAGAGAGAAAATGTTTCTATTTGGTAGCCCTGACTCAGAACAAAAAAATGAAAACAACTGGCGTCGCAAGTTAGATAAATTTGTGAAAGCCAACAAACAAGAATTGGCGGCTTTAGCTTGGGGGCTGTTTCTGGAAAGGGGAGAAGAAAGTGACGATATTTTGGGGATAGATGTTGCAGGCACGCCGCGTTTCGTGTACTGTAAAAAAGATGCTGTCGAAGAGTTAAACCGTCAAGTTAAAAGTCATATTCAGGAAATTATCGGAGTGCTGAACGCTCACAAACCCGATAAAGAGGTGGCGATTGTGGCGATCGGCGAAGGTGAAATCAAACTAATTTTGTTTGAAATTGATCCCGCACCTCCTGATTGTTTTGAACTCGCAGCGGTGGATGTCGATACATTGCTCGATCGCCTGGAAAAGCAAATGGCTGAATATATCAAAGGATAAATTATATCCAATCCGGTTAAAAAAATGCTAATTAAGTTCGTAGTGAGGACTTTAGTTCTCATTTTCGGAGGACTAAAGTCCTCACTACGAACCAGTTTTGTTGTGTTGGATATTAAAATAACCAGCAATCAAAATAACCAGCGGGCGGCGAATCGTCGGTCAAAATTTGAGCTTGGTCTAAATTAGGTAAAATTTCAGCTAATTCTGCACCTGTTTTCACTTCAAGAGCTCTGTCTGTCAAAGAAAACGAAAATTGATGCAAATCTTGCAAAGATTTTGCTCGAAAAACAATCTCGTCTTTCTCTAAAATAGGGCTGTTAGTACCAATTAAAACACTATTAATATCCTTCCAAGGGCAGACGCATACCTGAGAAAACACACTTTGAAAAGTCTTAACTTTTTGGGCATAAAACTCATCTCTTTGCAGCAGATTTACTAGCACAACTCCTGCGGTTGACAAGTGTTTTTTGCAAAGTTCATAAAATTCTTTGGTTGCCAGCCGATGCGGAAAGTAGCCGTTGCCAAAAAACACGTCTGTCATAATTATATCGTACTGAATATCTGGGCTTTGCTGTTCTAGGTATTCTCTCCCATCCTGGATTGCGACGGTTAGTCTGTCGTCGAACTGCACTCCAAAACACTGTATGGCTGCTGAAATTGCGATCGCATCTACATCAGCACATTCTACAACAGTTTCCGGCAAATAATGGTGCAAAACCAACGGAATTCTGCCGCCGCCAAACCCAGCTATGTAAACTCTTTTAGGTTGATTTTGCCACACTAAACCCAACATCATCGCTTGGGTATATTCTGAAACTAAATGCAGGGGATTGTTGAAGGAAAATACAGATTGCAATAAATCTGTATGCAAATTCACCTTTTCTACCAAACACAGCTTAATTTGACCTTTGTCTTTTCTAACTGCAACATACTGAGATCCTGAATCTTTGCAAAAAATAACTCCATCCGGCTGTTGTTGCACCCAACCAAGCCTCTGTTGAATATTCGCTAAATTGAGAGTTTGCCAATTCTTATGTTCGTCAATCATTTATAGGAAGGAAGAGTTGACAGTTGACAGTTGACAGTTGACAGTTGACAGTTTTGTAGGGTGTGTCGCCATAAATAATCCCTAAATTAGACCGATAACCTGATAGCGACGCACCTTATACATAATATTTTATGCAATCATGAAAAACCATGAAATAAATTAAGCCGATTACAGCCGCTTGTACGCCACCAAATCCAAACCAGAAATCGAAAGTTCCATTTTTCCCCAATCTTGCTTATCACCTGTCAACTTTTCAAACGCTGCTGCGGTGAGCAAAATCTCTCCCCGTTCCGCCAAATCCTCTCCCAGCTTGGAGGCTAGATTAAATTCCGATCCATACATATCCTCTCCTTCCAGCATCAAAACATCGCCGCAGCCAATACCAATGCAGAGGTAAATATCCATCTCCGGCGGCAAAGTTGTGTTGACAGCCGCTGTTTGCTTGAGTGAGTCGAGGGCAGTTTCTACCGCTGATTTTACATCGGGAAACACTGCAAAAATATTGTCTGCTTCTTCCTTTACTACAGTGCCACCGTATTCAGAAATTATCGGTTTAACAATGGCGTGCATCCGGTGAATCATTGCCAGAAAATGAATAATTCCGTAGCGCACAGTCGTGCGAGAAAATCCCGACATATCCATTACCAGGATCGTGTGTTCTTGACGGAAATTTGCATTAATCTTGGCATCAATTTCTGCCATATTTTCGGGATGTTCGTTTCTTTCTTGCAGCAGTTTTTCTAAGTTGGTGCGGTTATTTGTTTTCATTTGACTTTAATTAATTAAATTCCCAATCTCGACACAGTTCTTGAGGGCGACCAGCGGGATGCACTGCACAATTGATGCCGTCCTTGCCGTAATAATAATCGCAGACTTTGCAAGGTTGAGTTTGCTCTATTTTTTTCATCAAAATTGCCCGAATTGTCTGAACTCGGTTTCGATATTTGTTGGCATTCGAGTGACTCGGCTCAATTGCCAAAGCTTGCTCGAAAGCTGCTAAGCTGGCATCATACAATTTAATGATTTGGGCACTATATTTTGTCCAAGCATCGGCGCGACTTTGATACAGTTCGATGGTATTTAAGTTTAAAATACCGTATTCTGTCCAAGCGTCAGCCGAAGCTCGATCGAACTTAATATTGGCATTGAGTAAGACTTTTTTGATTGTTTGCAAAAGTTCCCTGGGCTGCCAAGGTTTGCTAACATAAGCCTCGGCGCGATCGATCGCCCTGGAGAACAAAGCTAGATGCTGTCCCTTCCCGGTTAAAAATATTACTGGTATATTCCGAGTTTCGGGATTAGCTTTAATTAAACGGCAAACACCGTAACCGTCCATGCGGGGCATTACGATATCTAATAATACTAAATCCGGGCAATTTCTCTCAACTTTATCCAGTGCTTCCACACCGTCAGATGCTTGAATTACATTTAATCCGCTGCATCTCAACTGATGTGAAATGCACTCCCGCTGGCTGCGGGAATCTTCCACAACTAAAACTGTACTCATCACTCCCACCCGGTTTTCTGAGGTAAACTTGTTCGCTGCTGCGAGTTGTCCTTGCTGACATTATTTTACCCAGATTGGAGGATTTTGTTATCATTGGCGATCGGAATAATCTCAAATTGCAACAAATCTTAAACTGGGCAGCGCAGGCGATACCGATCGCAAAATGCTGGTTGCTAATATACGGACAATTGTTAAAGGTTTGGCGGCAAATATTCGGCTTTTAAACATGAATAACTGCCAACTGTACTGATGGCGGACAAAAAGCTGGTTGAATTGCAAGGGATAATCGGCTACTGTATACCTTGAAGTTCTCTCCTGACGACAAATGAATAGATTGCTCCTCACTTTGCTTGTAAGTCCGACGCTGTTTGGATCTCTGATGTCTTTAAAGGTGCTGGCAAGTCCCGCTGTTGGCGAAACACCGGACAAATCGGTGGATGCGCCCACCTGCGTGCGATCGCCCCACACTCAGCGCCTGAGTTGCGTGCGCCTTGTCGCGAAAACCTCTGCTGCTAATCCTAAACCGACAATTGGCAAGCAGTCGCCGGATGGCCAGCCGGTGGCGATGATGGACTTTACGGAAGAAGAAAGCGATGCCGCCGTGGCGTTGTTTGGCTGCGATTGCCCGGTTTGCATGAATTCCCTGCGCCAGTTGCGCGGTTTGCCGCTGTTGCAGACGAGTTGAGGACGATCGCGCGAATGTTTGAATTTTGGTAAGATCGCGATCGTTGCGACATTTGATATTTGCGGGGCGATTCCCTACGGGATAGCTTCGCTTAACGCACTTTTTCTCTACAATAATTTATGCGGATTGGCGATCGATTGAATCAGGGCGATCGACCTTTTGACATTCCAAAAGTTATCCCCAATCGAATTCTAGAAGAGCTCAACAAACCAGATTTTTAGCAAAAGTTTTGGTTTGGCATTTTCAACCACAGAGGTAGGCGCTTCGCCTTCGGGAAAGGTATGCAGATGAACGCAGATGTTGCAGATGAACGCAGATGTTGCTAAAATAGAATGTATAAAATTAACAAAATAAACCGCCACTCAAAATCATGTCCGCAAATACAGTGCTACCCGCAGCCCTAGCTAAAATTGTCCAGCGCTTCCAGCGACACTCCGACCCGAAACAGCGCTACGAACAACTGCTGTGGTATGCTAAGCGACTCGCAGAATTTCCAGAAAGCGATAAATTGCCAGAAAACAAAGTTTCCGGCTGCGTATCGCAAGTTTATATTACTGCAAATTTAGCCGACGGAAAAGTTTCGTTTGAAGGCGATTCAGACGCTCAATTAGTCAAAGGATTAGTTGGCTTACTCGTCGAAGGTTTGAGCGGATTAACACCAGCCGAAATAGTCAACGTGACTCCAGATTTTATTCAAGATACGGGATTGAATGTGAGCCTGACACCTTCCCGCGCTAACGGATTTTACAACATCTTTCAAATGATGAGAAACAAGGCTCTGGCTTGTGAATTGAACGCGCAAGCAGAAGCAAATTAATAGGAGAAAAAGCCGTTGATTTCCGGGATTTTTTGGGATGGACGAAGAGTATGCAGCGGATTGGGCGAATGCAGTTAAATCTTTTGTTTAAGCTAGTTGTAGTTTGTCTGATTTGGTTGTTGTTTTCTTTGCCCGTTTATGCTGTCGGAGAGCGGAAGTTGGTAAGTTCGCAAGGGAGTATGATTGAAAGTGCGATCGACTTTCACATCCATTCGTCTCCCGATGTGATTCCCCGCAGGTTGGATGATTTTGAGGTAGCTGAGTCAGCCGCGCGATCGCACATGAAAGCAGTTGTCCTAAAAAATCACTATGCCAGCACAGCAGCGCGCGCAGTTCTGGTTAACAAAATCGTACCACAAATCCAAGTTTTCGGGGGAATTGTTCTCAATCGCGCGATCGGCGGCTTGAATCCCGAAGCTGTAGAAGCAATGCACCGCATCGGCGGCAAATACGGTAAAGTAGTGTGGCTGCCAACCGTTGATGCCGAGCATCATTTAAAGGTTTTTGGCAAATCGGGAATCGGGATTAAAGTAGCAGAAAACGGCAAAGTTTTACCGGAAACCGAAGCGGTACTCAAGATTATAGCTAGAGATAACTTAGTGTTGGAAACCGGGCACATTTCCTCAGCAGAAGTGATGGCCGTTGTCCAGCAAGCCCACCTTCTCAACATTAAAAACATCCTGATTACCCACGCAATGGCCGACGTACCCGGTTTGTCCCTAGAAAACATGAAAACAGCAGCCCAGATGGGAGCTTTTCTAGAACTAGCATTTGTCAACGACTTGATGGGAGAAAATGCCGCTGACAAGGGACATAGAAACTGGCATCATGTTTCAATTAGTCAGATGGTATCAGCGATTAAACTAATCGGAGCCGAGCATTTTGTTCTCAGCACCGATTTGGGAAGGAAACCCGATCCTTTGCCAGCCGAAGGTTACAAATTATTTGTGACAAAATTGATGGGGGAAGGCATTTCTCAGCGAGAAATTAATTTAATGATGAAGGAAAACCCCGCTCGTTTGTTAGGAATTTAAGCCTACATGATTTACTGCGACTAAGAAACCGGGTTTTTTAGCAAATCTCGTGGCTATAACGCAATACGGTTTACTTAAGGTTTATTTGTCATTGCGAGCGTCCTCGCGTTAGCGGAGCGATCCCTTCCCCGTAGGGGTTCCCGAAGGGTAGGAAAGCAAACAAGAGTGTCTGTTTGTCACATCGTTTTTCCCCGTGGACTCTCTTAAGTAAACCGTATTGGGCTATAACGAAGTATTGTTGCAAAAACCCGGTTTCTGACTATCCGTTAAATCCGCTACAAAATCCGCTGCCGAACTTTCTTCTATTCTTGATTGCCTTTGCCGCGCATATATCCGTTATCTGCAATCCGCCAAGCACCCCCAGTATTGCCCGTCAAATCGCAATCATCCACCGTAGCAATCGCATCTCTGTAAACTGCGATCGCCTCACCTTGATTACCATTAATCCGACAGCCACGCACGATCAATTTTCCTCCCAATCCGACACCGATTCCCAGACTACCATTATCATAAATATTGCAATCTTCCACCGTTGCTTTCCCATGATCCGAGATAAAGATTCCGTTCCATATTCCATCATGAATTTGACAGCGACGGAGTACAGAATCAGCGTCGGGGCCGCAAATTCCCACCACAGAATAGTCCGCAGAAGTCATATCGCTATCTTCTACGATTAACTCGCCTTTGCGAATATCTATGGCGTAATATTTACCCGTTGTTCTCATTGTCAAACCTCGCACTAAAGCGCTATCTGTTGTCATTTGAATGCAGTTTGACTCGGTGCTTTCAACAGTGACGCTACCCGATTCTATGCTGCCGATAATTTCCACAGATTTGTCGATAATTAGACTTTCTTGATATAGGCCGGGACACACGTAAATTCTCATGCCTGAAACAGCATTTTTCAGTGCTTCGCTAATAGTAGTATAATCGCCTTGACCTTGCTGAGAAACCACAAATTCTTGACTTTTAAAAACGGCTGGTTCTGAGGTTGATGCTGCATTTTCCTCTACCAATTCAGCTTTTGGAGATGCTCCGTCAGTTGCGGAAATTTCCGATGTTGGCTGCAACCGTTCTTGATATACTGTTTCTAAGTGATGTTCTAACTCGGATACTTGAGATTGCAGTTGAGCTTGATTCTGGTTTGCTGTCTCGATTTGACTTTGAACTTCCGAAAGTTGAGCGTAAAGATATGAGCGTTCTCTATTAGCAGTTTCTAGCTGAGATGCCAATTGCGATCGACTTTGACGCGCACTTTCTAACTGATTTTCTAAGTCGGATGCTTGAGATTGTAGTTGAGTTTGATTTTGATTTGCTGTCTCGATTTGAGTTTGCAATTCCGATAGTTGAGAATTGAGTTGCTCTTGCAATTCTGAGCGAGTTTGACGCGCCGTTTCTAACTGCTGTTCTAAGTCGGAAACTTGAGATTGCAGTTGATTTTGATTCTGGCTTGCTGTCTCGATTTGAGCTTGCAATTCCGACAGTTGAGAATTGAGTTGCGAGCGCTCTGTGTGAGCAGTTTCTAACTGCTGTTCTAAGTCGGATACTTGAGCTTGCAGTTGCGTTTGATTCTGGTTGGCTGTGTCGATTTGACTTTGCAATTCCGACAGTTGAGAATTGAGCTGTGAGCGTCCTGTGTTTACAGTTTCTAGCTGAGATTCTAATTCTAAGCGAGTTTGACGCCCACTTTCTAACTGATTTTCTAACTCGGATATTTGAGATTGCAGTTGCGTTTGATTTTGATTTGCTGTCTCGATTTGACTGTGAAATTCTGACTGTTGAGAATTGAGTTGCGATCGCTCTGTGCGAGCAGTTTCTAAATCTGATTGCAATTGCGATCGCTCTTGATATACATTTTCTAACTGCTGTTCTAACTCTGAAACTTGAGATTGCAGTTGCGTTTGATTTTGATGGGCTGTCTCGATTCGAGTTTGCCATTCCGAAATTTGATCGCAAAACTGCGATCGCTCTGTGCGACCAGTTTCTAATTGACTCTGCAATTCTGACAACTGAGACACCAGTTGTTCTCGCTCACTAACAACCGTTTCTGATTGACTTTGCAGCTCAGACAATTGAGATATTAACTGTACTTTATCCTGATTAGCTACTTCTAACTGTGTTTCCAGCTCTAATAATTCAGGTTGCGGTTGATTGAGTTGTTGGCGGGCGGTTTCCCATTGAGAATTGAGTATTTCGCTTTGTTGCTGTGCACTTTCCAGTTGAGTTTGCAAACCCGAAAGTTGAGACTGAAGTTGCTCCCGATCTTGAATTGAGCGATCGCACTTAATTTGAATTTCCGACAACTGATACTGTAGCTGCGATCTGTTTTGACTAACAGTTTCCAACTGACTGTCAAATTCCGACAGCAAAGCGTGAAATTGAGAACGTTCTGCATCAACCGTCTCTAATTCTGCTTGCATTTCCAGCATTTGAGCGTTAATTTGCGATCGCTCTTGATACGCCACCTCTAACTGATATTGAAGTTCTGCCACTTCGGCTAACTGCGACTCAGCTTGTTCAGCATTTTCTAGCTGAGACTGCAAATCAGCAATCACAGCATCAACTTGCGATCGCTCCTCGGCAATTCCTGCCAAAAACTCTTCCAATTGTGATACTTGATCGTGTAAAACATCTTGCTCGCGAGTCACAAATTCCAAGCGACTTTGCAACTCAGAAACTTCAGAATTTAGCTGATTTTCATGCTCCGTCTTTTGTCGCAATTCCGAAGTTCGGGCATCCAACTGAGACGCCAACTTCGATATCGCCTCCTGCGAACCCTGCATCCGCACCAAATTGCGTGAATTCCGCTTATTCAAAATTAGCCAGCAGATTAATGCACCGCCTGCAAATCCTATTAATAAAAGTAATGCTTCCATTTGTTTATTTAATTGATATAAATTGAGTTGCCCTGATGCTTGCCCCAAAAAAGGGACATCCAGAAATTGCTATCTCACTCAAGGCTATCACAAGTTTAGCGCCTGTGTTTAATTGGCTAAACAATTTATATTTGTTTACAAAAGCCCCACAGGTAAGGTGCGCATTGCGCACCTTACAAGATATTTTACCAAAGTCAGATTAATGAAGCAAATCCACAATATGAGGAATAATCCCGATATGTTGAGTCAACAAATAATCCAACCTATCCGCCAGCAAACTAAAAATTAAATCGTTATAACTCATCCCGTATTCCGCCAAACCCAAAGCAACCAAACTCGTCACATTTTCGCCCGGATGTTTCAGATCCGGTTTCGGATTTGCTTCCAAAACATAAAGTTCTCCATCAGCATCGCTGCGAACATCAATCCGCACCAAACTGTTCAAACTAAACTCCCAATAGATTTTGCGAGCCAACTCAATCAACTGCTGTTTTAGTTCAGGTTCCTCCGCGCCCATCAACCGCCCGCGATCGGCCGTAATCGCCTTTTTATCCATAGAAGTAAAGATGCGCTCATCAGACTCCAGAACTCGTTCTACCGTGGAAAAGGCAAAAGGTTTCGTGTTTTTCGTAAAACCACCTTTAGCATAAGTAACATAGCCACAAACCGCTACACAAAATTCTCGTCCCGGCAAATACTTTTCAATTAAAGCAGTATTGTGAGTTGCTCGGTGAACTTCCGCCACCGCCTGAGATAAACCCTCAAGTTTGTCTACAAAATGAACGTGCAGCGAAGCGCGACCGGATACTGGCTTGACAACAAAAGGCCCTTGATACTCACCAAAAGCAATTGCAAAACGCTCATACAAATTCGGCTGCAAAATCCCTTGAGAAGGATGCCAAGTCATAAACGGAGCGGTTTTAATTCCGACTGATTCCAGTTCCCGTTTAAAAGCGTGTTTGTTATCTAAAGTTGAACTGTTTAAAGGATTGTGGCCGACATAAGGCATTCCCAACATTTCCAACAAGGCGGGAGTGTGACAAACAGGATTGTAGCCCTGGACTCCGCCCGTATTTAGCCACACTAAATGGATATTTGTTTGTTTGAGTTGTTCCGGCAAGTTCATGTCGTCAGGGATGACAAAGACTTGCTGGAAGCCAATTTCTGCTAATGAAGAGGCAATCTCGCGGGCGACTATTTCGTAACTCTTCCAAGAGCGGGGATTGTGAGTTTTGTAAATCACAGAGTCTGGGCGATCGCAGTTGCCACCAAATACCACAGCAATTCGCAATTTAGCAAACAACACTTCTAAATATTCAGGCAGTAAACTAAAGTCGTAATGCCAGGGGTTGATGTCAATTGATTTTGCAAGCATTTAAGTTTATTGTCCTGTTTGTTTTATTTATTATCGGCAGAAGTGCTAGATTTTGCCAAATATATTCCAGCCAAAACCACCGAGAAAGCTAACCAATTAAATAAGCTCAAACTTTCCGAAAACAGCATCCACGCAAGAATCGCGGTAATCACTGGTTCTAGCAGTAGGAAAAGAGCGACAAAACCCGATGACAAACGGCCGAGACTGTGAATGAGAAGTCCTTGGCCGAAAGCTTGACAAATCACCGCCAAAGCAATTACAGCCAGCCATCCCTGCCAAGAATTAGGGAAAATGCGATCGCCCGCCAGGACAACTAGGGGCAAAATCAAGATGCTGCCAATGAAACAGCGCCACATTAAGATAGTTGTCGCCGGAAACTTCGTGCGCAAATGCTCTGCTATCAGCAGATTTGCCGCATAAAATACCGCCGATAACAAAGCAGCAATGTCCCCAGCAAAATTGTCTCCCGCTGTTTGCAAGTCGTCCATGCCGATCGCAATTGCACCTCCCAAAGCCACCGCCATCCCCAGCAAAAACCTGCTGTCAAAGCGCCTTCCCAACAGCAGCCATCCCCCCAAAGTAGTAAATAAAGGAGTTAA
>JAYUGZ010000476.1:0-1633 GCA_043767465.1 Cyanobacteriota bacterium | reverse complement strand
TGACTGTTGACTGTTGACTGTTATGGGAAGTTGTGACTGCGCCCAAAAACGGATGTCAAAGCTTCCGAGGGATTGAGTTCGATCGCAATTATGCCACTTTTTGCACTGCGGAGTTCAGCCCCAGCCCTCTAGTAGATTTCCGATGTGACAAAATTTGATATTATACAAAATTTAAAACTCAAAAAATCCAATTACCCGATTGTTCAGTAGACCAAGATTGCTGTGATTCGCTCTCCATTCTGGAAATGCAGCTGCACTGCATCTGCGGTTTCCCGACGATAGAGCCAAGATTTATGCAATCAGTCTAGTGTCAAGTGACAGCGTAGGCTCTCGAAATAGTCGATCGATCAAACCTTAAAAACCCTATAGAAATTATCAACGTGGCAAACCCCGACCGCAAACCACTACTCCTAGATTTTGAAAAGCCGCTGGCCGAACTCGAAACCCGAATTCACCAGATTCGCGAACTCGCCGCCGAAAACAGCGTCGATGTCACCGACGAAATTCGCAAACTCGAAGCCCGTTCCACTCAACTGCGACAAGAAATTTTCAGTAGCTTGTCCCCCATGCAGCGGCTGCAACTCGCCCGTCACCCGCGCCGCCCCAGCACCCTCGATTACATTCAGGCAATTAGCGATGAGTGGATCGAGCTGCACGGCGATCGCCGCGGCGGAGACGACCCGGCCCTCGTCGGCGGAATTGCCCGCATAGACGGGCGTCCCACAGTCATCATCGGCCACCAAAAAGGGCGCGACACCAAAGACAATATCGCCCGCAACTTCGGGATGGCGGCTCCGGGCGGCTACCGCAAAGCCCTGCGGTTGATGGAACACGCCGATCGCTTCAGTATGCCAATTTTCACGTTTATCGACACTCCGGGGGCTTGGGCGGGCTTAGAAGCCGAACAGCTTGGACAAGGAGAGGCGATCGCCTGCAACCTCCGAGAAATGTTTCGCCTCGACGTTCCCATCATCTGTACTGTCATCGGCGAAGGCGGTTCCGGCGGCGCATTAGGCATCGGCGTTGGCGAGCGGCTGTTGATGTTAGAACATTCCGTGTATACCGTCGCCACCCCCGAAGCTTGTGCCGCCATCCTCTGGAAAGATTCGGGTAAAGCCAACTTAGCCGCCGAAGCGCTCAAAATCACTTCCTGGGATTTGAAAAACCTCGGCGTTCTCGATCAGATAGTACCCGAACCCGTTGGTGGCGCTCACTCCAATCCCCTCAAGGCTGCGTCCATGCTCAAACAAGCTTTGTTTGAAAACTTAGCAGAACTAAGTCAGCTTACGGGCCAGCAGCGGCGCCAGCTCCGGTATCAAAAGTTTCGGGACATCGGTGTGTTCACTGAAATTGCTGCTTGAGCCGATCAAGGAGAGACCTATTAGTTATGAGTTTACAAATCTCTTAACTTCAAACTCATAACTAATAACTCGCAACTCACTCTTCTGGGAATCTGTCAGCAGTGTTATAATTTCTCAGATGACACCGGCTTAACAGTTCTTAATGTTAGTTTCATAATTAACTGTGTTCACCCGTGGCAAATAGCTTTCTAATTTGCTGAAGAAGGCTGCAACGGTTGAGGGAGTTGCCGAGCGAAAGTATCAGGAAAATTAATGAACGATCGAATAACCAA
>JAYUGZ010000475.1:0-1637 GCA_043767465.1 Cyanobacteriota bacterium | reverse complement strand
GACTGCGGCTTGTGCCATGATATCCATATACCCAAATTGTATTGGTTAAGTTGTCATTACTACTGGTCATTAGTGAGAATCAATCGATAGTTAAGAATGTTAATATTTCGTGGATAATAAAAAATTAACTTTGTAGATCGTACCCTTGATAAGGATTGATTTTTAGATCTAGGTCAAAATACTTCCCCCCATCAACTTTTGAAAGCGATAATCTAATTCTGCTTTCAATCCTGGCGATTGGCTGAGAGTTTTATCCTGTAAAATAACTTTTTCGGCGGCATTGCGGGCGATCGTCAAAACCTCTTCATCCTGTGCTAAACTAGCTAAAGCAAAGTCCGCTAAACCAGACTGACGAGTACCCAAAACTTGACCTGGGCCGCGTAACTGCATATCCATTTCTGATATCCAAAATCCATCTTGAGACTGTTCTAATACCTGCAATCTTTGTTTGGCATTATTTGACGAACTACTGCTCATCAAAAAGCAAAAAGAACGATGCTCGCCCCGCCCCACGCGCCCGCGTAATTGGTGGAGCTGAGATAAACCAAATCGCTCGGCATTTTCAATCAACATTACACTCGCATTCGGCACATCTACCCCGACTTCGATTACGGTTGTCGAGACAATAATTTGCGTCACATTATCCCGAAAATCGCTCAGTGCGGCATCTTTATCTGCGGAACTCATCCGCCCATGAAGTAGCCCCACTTTGAATTCGGGGAAGACTTCTGTTGCTAGTCGCTCGTGCTCTTCTGTGGCGGCGCGAAGGTCGAGTTTTTCCGATTCTTCGATCAGAGGGAGTACGATATATACCTGTCGCCCTTGGGCGATTTCCCGCTTCATCAATTCATACACCTGAGTGCGTTGACGATTATTCATCGCGGTAGTCTGAATTGGCTGTCTTCCCGCAGGTAATTCATCAATCTGACTGACATCCAAATCGCCGTGTAAGGTGAGGGCGAGGGTGCGGGGGATAGGTGTAGCCGTCATCGTTAGTACGTGGGGCTGAGAGCCTTTTTGCTGCAATTTAGCGCGTTGGAAGACACCGAAGCGGTGTTGCTCATCGATGACGACTAAACCGAGGTTGCGGAAGTTTACCTTATCTTGAATTAAAGCATGAGTGCCAACGGCGATCGACAATTCACCCGTTTCTAATTCGCGATAAATTTGGCGGCGTTTGGCAATTTTGCTCGAACCTGTCAGGAGTTCGACAGGGATATGAAGGAGGTTAAACCAGCCGACTAATTTGCGATAATGTTGCTCGGCGAGTACTTCTGTCGGAGCCATTAGTGCTGTCTGATAACCTGATTGAATGGCTGCTAAGATTGCCATGACTGCAACTACTGTCTTTCCCGAACCCACATCGCCTTGTACTAATCGATTCATGGGGGCGGTTTTTTCCAAGTCTCCCAAAATTTCACCCACGACTCGCAGTTGAGCTTTGGTAAGTTGGAATGGTAAAATTTCGTTAAATCTGTCTATTAATACGCCTGTGGGTTTAATGACTGCTTCTGTCTGAATCTGACGCAAAAGATGACGACGTTGGAGAAATCCCAACTGGAGATAGAAAAATTCATCGAATACCAATCTTCTTCGAGCGGCTTCTTTGGTATCGCTATCTTCAGGGAAATGGATAT
>JAYUGZ010000474.1:0-28101 GCA_043767465.1 Cyanobacteriota bacterium | reverse complement strand
TGTAGGGTGCGCGCCGCACACCCTACAGACTACAAATTAAGCTGTTTCGTGCTGTTGGTGCCATGCGGGATGCCACAGCAATTCGGCAGTCGATCGCTTCTCGACCATTTCCTTCGTAATCGTACAGTTAGCAACATCCTTGCGAGAAGGCAACTCGTACATGACATCGAGCATTAACTCCTCCAAAATGCTGCGGAGAGCTCTCGCGCCGGTTTTGCGTCGATAGGCTTCCAGGGCGATCGCCCGTAGCGCATCAGGCTCAAATTCCAACTCCACACTATCCATATTTAACAGCTTTTGATACTGCTTCACCAGCGCATTTCTGGGCTCAGTCAAAATCTGCATCAAAGCCGCCTCATCCAGCGGCGAAATCACCGTTACCACCGGAATCCGCCCGACAAACTCAGGAATCAAACCAAACTTCACTAAATCATCCGGCTGTACCTGCTGCAAAATATCAGCCGCCCGCTTATCCTTCGCCGGCAAAGTCGAGTTACTTTCGGTTTCTGTTGGTTGAATAAAGCCCAAGGATTTTTTACCCAAACGCTGTTCAACTATTTTTTCTAAACCAACAAAAGCACCGCCACAAATAAATAGAATCTTGCTCGTGTCAACTTGAATAAAATCTTGGTAAGGATGTTTGCGACCACCTTGTGGAGGCACATTAACCACCGTTCCTTCCAACATTTTTAGTAGCGCTTGTTGCACTCCTTCTCCCGATACGTCTCTGGTGATCGAAGTGTTTTCGCTTTTGCGAGCAATCTTGTCAATTTCATCAATATAAATAATCCCGCGCTGTGCCGATTCGACATCAAAATCGGACATTTGCAACAGCCGCAGCAAGATATTTTCTACATCGTCGCCGACATATCCAGCTTCTGTTAGCGTCGTCGCATCAGCTACCGCAAACGGCACTTCCAGCATTTGCGCCAAACTTTGGGCTAACAGAGTTTTGCCGCAACCAGTCGGCCCGACTAGCATGATGTTAGATTTTTGCAGTTCCACATCGCTGTCGGGGGAAGATTTGCCGCTGTCTTTGGCTTGGTCTACGCTCAACCGCTTGTAATGGTTGTAAACTGCTACAGAAAGAACTTTTTTTGCTGAGTGCTGGCCGATGACGTGGTTGTCTAAATGCTGTTTAATTTCTGTGGGTTTGGGAATTTGGGCTAGAACAATTTTCGATTTGTTCGTTAGCGCAGCCCTCGGAGAGGATCGACCCTGGCGCCGCGTTCCTTGTCCTTGAGACTCTCGCACCTCTGATTGGGGAATCTGTTGACCAATTTGTGTTTTGCTGGAGTCAAAGAACTCCTCTTCTAAAATTTCATTGCACAGTTCCACGCATTCATCGCAAATGTAGACGCCGGGCCCAGCTATTAACTTGCGGACGTGCTCCTGCGACTTGCCGCAAAAGGAGCATCTGAGATGGGAGTCATATTTTGACATATTTAGCCTCTTACTTTACGTTGCGGTTGCTTGTTTTGACGAAAGGAAGTTGCCGCGCGATCGACCGATTCTCTGCCCTAGAAAGGTTTCCCGATTGGACACCCAAGCCAGTCAAGCTTCGCGGTCTCTTTTTCTAAGTTAACACTTTTGAGGCCTTAGTCATTAGTCCTCAGTCATTCGACCAAATTTTGAATGTTTAATTTGCAGGGGAGGTAAAGCGGCAGAGGCTTACCATTTTTTGTATGCTAAAAATTTTCCCGACATAATTATTTTCACTCGATCGCCTTTTGGGTCTGCTTCTTTCTCGACATCCAAAGTAAAGTCGATCGCGCTCATAATTCCGTCACCAAATTTTTCGTGGATCACTGCTTTGAGCGGCATTCCGTACACCTGCATAATTTCATAGAAGCGATAAATCAGGGGGTCAACTGGAACTGCTGCATCCAAAGAACCTTTTAACGGAGGTTCGCACAGCACCGCAGCCGTCTCGCCCGACATTCCCAAAGCCGAGACAAGTTTCTCGGCTTCATCCACCGATGCGGTAGCTTGACGGTAAATCACCGCAGCAATCCAAACCTCGTCGCGGCCCAAAAGTTTTTCCAATTCTGCAAAACTAATTCCCTGAGCTTTTTTAGCAGCCAAAAGCTTTTCGGTTATTTCAGAAATTGCCATTAAATATTCTCCAACTCAGTGCGGTGCCAGATGTGAAACTTTTCTCACATTTTGGTGATTTTGTCAATAGCAAGCTGAGAAAAAAAACAGAATTGATCTGGCAACCGCGCCAGACGATTAGGACGTTGTTAATTGCTGAAACCCTTGATTTTATTACCTGTTCCTTCTTGCTTCTTGCTTCTTGCTTCTTGTTTCTTGCTTCTTGCTTCTTGCTTCTTGCTTCTTGCTTCTTGCTTCTTGCTTCTTGCTTCTTGCTTCTTGCTTCTTGCTTCTTCCTTATGTCATAACTCGCAACTTCAGCCGCATCTGGTCTTGTTAATTTCCACAGCTTGCAACCGATCGCTCCCAAAATAACTCATAAATGCCCTGCGGCAATGGTACAGTTGGCAATATATGTAGTGCAAGTTACACAAACCAAGGTATTCGGCAACAGGCTTGCCTGCCGAAATTCGATCGTGCTAGTCTCAGGCACGGGTGGTGATATCCCACAGATAAGACCCCTTTACCAGAAAGAATTGGTTTAAAGCCTCTTCCTTAAAGGCGAGAAATTCAAACAAGACTATTCATTACTCCAATCCTCGGACTTCCAGGTAGAGGTCGCCCTCAAGCGGTCAACTGTCCCAGGTCAACTGTCCCAGGTCAACCCTCACAACCTAGAAC
The DNA here is from genome assembly GCA_043767465.1 of Cyanobacteriota bacterium. Lineage (GTDB taxonomy): Bacteria > Cyanobacteriota > Cyanobacteriia > Cyanobacteriales > Microcoleaceae > Microcoleus. The sequence continues at coordinate 25,326 of JAYUGZ010000474.1, read as the reverse complement.
TGACAAAAATATGGAGATTCAGACCAAAGATTACACCATTGAGTACGATCGCGCTACTCAAACAGTCACCTGCTGCGGCTCGTTCCGGCTCAGCCAGACGGAAGAATACGCGCCGATCGTCGAGCTGCTCAACGAAGTAGCTGACTCCTCGCCAAACACGATTACTCTAGACTTGCGAAAGCTAGAATTCTTAAATAGTTCGGGAATTAATATTATCTCAAAATTTGTGATCAAAGTGCGCCAGCAAAAGAATATTCAAATCGCCGTAAAAGGCTCTAAACAGATACCCTGGCAGGGGAAATCGCTGAAAAACTTGCAGCGGCTGATGCCTTCCTTGCATTTAGAATTGGAATAGTAAATCGAAAAAGGTAAAGGTGAGTCCCAGACCCGCGTCCGAGAACCGGGATGAGGGCGGCTGAAGTTAATGGCAATCAGTCATAGTTAAGTTAGCACCAAACCGTAACAAACTTCAGTACCGACTAAAAAATACCAATTCTCAATTGCTATGCAGGAAGAACCATCAAGAGAACAGCTACTTTTGGACGTTCAGCGGCTGAGTGCGCAACTAGAAAACTTGCAGCGCGAAAAGGCTGACCTAGAAATTTTGCTGGAGACTACCACCGAACATTCGGATACGATGGAAGCTCACTTGCTCTGTCAAGCTGAGTTGGCAGTGCGTTCAAGCGAAGAGCAGTTTCGGGCGATCGCCTCGGCAACTCCGGTGCCGGTATTGGTTTCTCGCCTCTCGGACGGCTTAATTCTGTATGCGAACGCTCAATCGGCTTCTCTGTTGAACATAGCCTTAGAAGAATTGATCGGCCGTGACACCTCAGACTTTTACTTCAACCCCAGCGATCGCCCAAAGGTACTCGACGCCCTCACCAAAGACGGATATCTCCAAGACTACGAACTCCACTGCCAAAAGTCAGACGGTACCCTTTTCTGGGCAACAATCTCGGTGCAGCCACTGCTGTTTAACGGTCAGCCGGCGGCCTTGTGCGCCTTGTACGACCTCACCCAGCGCAAGCAAGCAGAACAAACCCTCCAAGAGAGCGAAAAGCGCCTCCGTCGCCAGAGTCTGGCTTTGTTGCAGCTAGGCCGGCAGAGGACTCTCAACACCGGTGCGCTGAATGTGGGAATTCGCGAAATTACCGAGGCCGCATCCCGCACTTTGGAAGTGGAAAAAGTCAGCGTCTGGCTTTACAACCATCTCAGATTTGGCACTCGCTACCCGACGATCGATCCCCAGCTAAATTTTACCCACAGAGCGATCGCCCACAACCAAACAGAGCCAGTCGATACAGAGGCGGCGGCGCGAGAGCAACACGAGCGGGTCAATCATTCTAAGTTTAAAATCCCCAATCTCAAATTAGTTTGTCTCGACTTGTACGATCGCACCCGCGAGAATCATTTAAGCCGCCAGTCCATATCCGCAAGCGATTTAAACTTTTCAGTTTTAGAGCTCGAAGCCGATGCACCGGGCGAAAACTTAGCTGAGGACAAAGCTTTAGAACCTGCGCCAAACAATCAAAACCCTCTAAAAACAAATTTGTGCCATTTATCATCGGTAGCCGAACATTCCGCCGTGATGCAGAATACCAGCAAACCCAATTCATCGATCTTAAATGTAGCAATTAGGCTCGGCGGCCAGATCGTCGGCATTCTCTCTCTCGAACATATCGGCGCGCGCCGCCAGTGGGCTTTGGAGGAACGCACCTTCGCCGATTCTTTGGCAAATTTGGTCGCGCTGGCGATCGAAGGATTTGAACGACAGCGGGCTCAGGAAGCACTCTCCAAAGCCAAAGCCCAGCTAGAAATGACCGTCGATCAGCGCACCGCTCAACTCACCGCCGCCAATAAACTGCTCCGCATCGAAATTGCCGAGCGCAAAAAAGCCGAAATAGCCTTGCAAGAAGCCTTACACAAAGCTGAAGCAGCATCCAGAGCTAAAAGCACTTTTTTAGCAAATATGAGCCACGAGCTGCGGACGCCGCTCAACGCGATTATCGGCTACAGCGAAATGCTAGAAGAAGAAGCACTAGAATCTGGAATCAAAAACATCATTCCCGATACCCAAAAAATTTGTAACGCCGGCAAACACTTGCTGACTTTAATTAACGATATTCTCGACCTTTCTAAGATAGAAGCCGGTCGGATGGAGCTTTACTTAGAAAAATTTTTGCTCAGTAATTTAATAGAAGAAGTGGTTGCAACTTTGCACCCTTTGGTCGATAAAAATCACAATCAATTGCAAGTTTCTTGCTCTGTGAATTTAGGAGTGATGTATGCAGATTTGACGAAAGTCCGACAAATTTTGTTCAATTTGCTCTCGAATGCCCTGAAGTTTACCGAAGGTGGAACAGTTTTGCTGACGGCGACTCGCGAACTAGCAGGCGGAAGCGATTGGGTTTATTTGCAGGTATCTGATACCGGGATTGGAATGTCTGCCCAACAGCAGCAGAGTTTGTTTCAACCTTTTATGCAAGGGGATGCTTCGACTACTCGCAAGTACGGCGGCACCGGTTTGGGATTGGCAATCAGCCGCTTGTTTTGTCAGATGATGGGCGGCGATATCAGTATTGAGAGTCAGTTGGGTGTCGGCTCTACTTTTACTGTTCAATTAAAAGCCCAAGTTGATATTAGTTGTTAGTTGTTAGGAAGAAGGCAACGAGTACGCGATGGATTTAACGGATTTAACGGATGAGTGAAAGATGCAATAATTCGCCATGACCAATGACCAATGACCAATGACCAATGACCAATGACCAATGACCAATGACCAATGACCAATGACCAATGACCAATGACCAATTAAATTGTGATACCGATCGCCATTGACCTCTGTTGCTGATCGCAAAGTATCATTTTTTCCCAGCCTAGAATACCTGTATTATCTCAAACTTTTGCCAAAAGCAGGAGCCAGTGCCTCGTGGCATTCACAAGTCGCACCAGAACCTGATTAAGGGGGGGTGGGGGGTTGCTTGCAGAAAGGTAATTTGGTAAAAGTAATACTATGGTCGCTAAGCATTAGAAGGCAAAAGTTAACAGGAAATCAGGAATTATCAAAAGCCTAAGGACGCAGAAACACAATTCTGCTTTTTGCCTTCTGCTTTCTGGCTTCAAACTAATGCCTCTACTGCCTTCATAGCAATGCGGCCTTCATCAGCGGGCAAATTCTCAGAATCAAAGGAGTGCATCTCGATATGATTAAACCTTGCAGTCAACCGCTAAAAACAAATCCTTTCACTTGCCATCGCGATCCCGCTACAGGCAGGTGGATGACTGTGGTTCCAACAGCTCAGAACGCTTCGGAAACAGACTCTAGTTTGAAAGCAAAAGCCGAAAACGAAAATGAAGGTAAAGTAGAAACGAGTCTTTCTGCTTCGCGTACAGTCTCGCTGCCGAAAAAAACTCTTTCCTTCTCCTTGCCTGCGTTTAAAAAGCTTACTAAAAAATCTGTTGTTACTCTCAGCAGGTAGCGATCGCAGGGGCCTAATCTAGTTTCCGCGGTTAGTCCCCTGCGATCGGCAAATCAACCAGCCACAAATAAAACAAACTTATCCCTAGCATAAATTGCCAAAAACTGATATAATCCCAGCAAACTTTATCCTTCAAGATCCGTGAAGTATTTGCTCGATCGCTTCATCAAATTTGTATGGACAGACCGACCAATTCGCCAGCGAGGAACAGTCATCGTTGCTATCCCCGTGATTTGTCTGTTTGCTTCGCTAGTCGCAATCGCAGGGCTCCGGGATAGTGCCATACAAGTAAGAAAACGAATAGATACTAATAAGGCAATACTTCAGGAAACTAACCGCTTGTTAACAGCGGTGGTGGATGCGGAAACGGGCATTCGGGGTTACGAGTTGACGAAGCGTCAGGATTTTTTAGAACCCTACTTAGAAGCCAAGAAAAAATTGCCTGCGCTGCTGGCTAAACTCCAGGTTATGGTTCGAGAAAGTCAACGACAAGCTCAGGGATTTGAAGAAATCAAAAAAAGTACCGAACAGCAAATAAAATTCTTGCAAAATACTTTGAATAAGCTGGACAATTCGGCAACACAACTTCAGTCGCCGGCAACAGTTCAGTTGTTCGTTCAAGGCAAATTAAAGATGGATGGGCTGCGGGATAAAATTGATGCGTTTGCTGATGCCAGCCAAGCCTACCAGAAAACTCAAGAGCGGCAAATACGGGAGTTGATAGATTTAACTAATTTCTTGCAAGTTGCTGGTTTGCTTGTCGGCTGTTTGGGTGCAGCGGCTTCCTGGTATTTATTTGATAGTTTAGAGCAGGAATTAAGGCAGCGGGAAGCTGGCTTGGAAGAAAGTAAAACTCGGATTCAAGCTGTGGTAGATAATGCGGCTGACGGGATTATTACTTTGGACGAACGGGGAAATATTGAGTCTTTGAATGCGGCCGCCGAAAAGATTTTTGGCGAGAGAACCGATCGCACAATTGGCTCGAACCTGCGCGGGCTGATAGCTCAACCGCAGCCGCACATCAGCGCCGGGGATTATTCCATCGAATATTTTGTGTTAAATCCCGATGCTAAGCTCAAGACTTACCAGCAAGAAACAGTGGGAGTGCGCAGCGACGGAACCAAGTTTCCGATGGAGTTGGCTGTTAGCGAAATGCGTCTGGCAAATCAACGCTTGTTTATTGCGATTTGCCGCGATGTGCGCGGACGGAAACAAGCTGAGGAAACTCTGCGAAAGCAAGCGCAAATGCTGGATTTGGCGAACGATACGATCGCGGTACTAGACTTGAACGGGGAGATTTCTTATTGGAATTGGGGGGCGAAGTTACTCTACGGGTGGCGGAAGTCGCAAGCAATCGGAAAAAATATTCACGAGCTTTTGCAAACAGAATGGACGCAACCTTTGGAGACAATTCAAGAAGTGTTTTTTGAGGGGGGATATTGGCAAGGGGAACTGGTGCGCACCAAGGAAGACGGCACAAAAATAACGGTGGCGAGTCGGTGGACTTTGCAGCGCGACGAGCAAGATCAACCGCTGGCTATTTTGGAAATCAGCAACGATATTACAGATCGCAAGCGCTCAGAAATTGCCTTAGCCGAAAGCGCCCAGCGGTTTCGCGATACTTTTGAACAAGCGGCAGTCGGCATGGCTCAAGCGAGTGTAGATGGCAAGTTGCTGTTAGTCAATCAAAAACTTTGCGAAATTTTGGGTTACAGCCGCCAAGAATTGATAGAGAAAAAATTTCAGGAGATTACTTGGCCCGAAGATTTGGCAAATGAACTGCAACTTTTGCGCCAATTATTAGCAGGAGAGATTGAAAATTACTGTGTGGAAAAGCGCTACGTCCGCAAAGACGGAGAGTTGGTGTGGGCAAACTTGACAGTTTCGGTGCTGCGAGAACAAAATGGCAGTCAATTTCTGATGGGTGTGGTAGAAGATATTCGGGAACGCAAACAAGCTGAGGAATCGCTCAGGTTGCGCGCTATAGAATTGAGTTGGACGGCGCAGACGCTGGCTCAAACGACGAATGTTTTGAGAAAGCGGAATCTAGAATTAGACCAGTTTGCTTATGTAGTTTCTCACGATTTGAAAGCGCCGCTCAGGGCGATCGCAAATCTCAGCAGTTGGATAGAAGAAGACCTCAGCGAATCGATGACAGAAGATACTCTGCACCAAATGAACCTGCTGCGCGGCAGAGTTCACCGCATGGAAGCATTGATTGAGGGACTGCTGCAATATTCCCGCGTCGGACGCATTCAAGTAGCTTCAGAAACGGTAAAAGTTGAGAAGTTATTAGCAGAAATTATTGATTCGTTGGCGCCACCGTCGGGATTTGAGGTAAAAGTTGAACCGGGAATGCCAACTTTTGTGACCGAAAGATTGCCGTTGCAGCAGGTTTTTGCTAATTTAATTAGTAACGCCATCAAACACAATAGAAGTGAATCCGGTTACGTAAAAATATCGGTTAAAGAGTTAGATGATTTTTACGAGTTTTCTGTTGCAGATGATGGACCGGGGATTGCTCCTCAATATCATGATAAAGTTTTTGTAATTTTTCAGACTTTGGAAGCTCGCGATAAAGTTGAAAATACTGGCATTGGTTTGTCGCTGGTGAAGAAGATTGTCGAAGGTCAAGGTGGCACTATTTCTCTGGAATCTGCCGAAGGTGAGGGAGCCACTTTTAGGTTTACTTGGCCCAAGCAACCTGTTAGCAAAGACGGAAAATAAAACAACTTGCGGCCGTGGTTGCCGCACACCGCGCACAGAAAGGCTCATAGCGCTGGTTTAAACTGCATCGCAGCGGATTTCGATGATAAATCCATCGGGATCGTAAAAGTAAATGCCGCGTCCTGTAGCGCGCGTGACGGGGCCGCTGTCGATCGCAATTTGATTTGACTTTAGCACTTCCAGAGCGCGATCGAACAAATCGCGATCGATATCAAAAGCCAAGTGGTTAGCGCGAGTAAAAGCCTTCTCCGGATCAGGGTTTGGCGGTTCCAAGTCAGGCTGCCAAAATAAGTCAATCACAGTCCCGTCTGGCGTGAGGAAATTAGCGACTTTACCGACGGCTACCATTTCGGTTAAACTTGCGGGAATTTCCGCACCTGTTAATTCGTGCAAGCCGAGAATTGTACCGTAGAAATTGCGGGAAGCATTCATATCGCGCACGTTTAAAGCGATATGGTGAACGCGGCGCAAATCCCCCGGCACGAGAGCAATTTTGACTGTGTTTTCGGTAGTTTGCATGAGTGTCAATTGCGAGTGTTAAAATTGAATGCTCTTAGATTAATCCAGAGTTTGTAAGTAAGTCATTATAAAAAAAATAGTATCTAATAGGGGCTTGTAGGGGCGGGTTTAGCCGAAAATCTCTGATACAAACCAGTATATCAAGACAAAACCCGCCCTCCCCATCCGAGGTTTATTTGTACCCACCTACTTATACCATTTCTAAAAACTTTGCCACAAAAAAAGTGTTTGGTTTGTTGGCACGGGTGATGCTTGTCAGGTGCGTCGCTCTAATATTGTCGATATTTATTTTGATATTTTTCATGGCGACACACCCTACGACTCCCCATTTCAATTATTGTTACTTTTCTTTAGGAAACGATGCCATACCTACAAATAGCATGGCCAGCCCGCCTCCCAGAATCGCGAAGGCAAGTAAACCTACAGCTAAATCTAATCCCGATGTATTTTCCATTAAATTAAATTATTTTCCCATTAAAGCCAATCATCGGTATTTGTTAATTGCTGCTAAGCGGAAACAATCGGGAAGAGCAGAAAAAAACCAGCTCTAAACTTAGACAAAAAAGCAGATTAACTTCTTCTCTCTTCCCTCAACATCCGTTAAATCCGTTACACAATCCGTTGCCGAACTTCTTATTTTGCCAATTCTCTGTCAATTGCAGCGCTCAATTCTGGTGAATCTGGGCCCACGCTGCTGCGGAATCTGGCAACCACTTCACCTTGTTTGCTAACTAAAAATTTCTCAAAATTCCACGAAACCTCACCCTTGGGATCGACTGCACTCGTAAGCTTAGCGTACAGCGGGTGCTGTTGACTACCTTTAGCGCGTACTTTGTCAAATAATTCAAAGCTGACACCGTATTTTGTAGTGCAGAAATTGACGATTTCTGCGTTACTTCCCGGTTCTTGAGCTCCGAAGTCGTTGCAGGGAAATCCTAACACGCGCAGTCCCGCAGCGCTGTACTTCTGGCTCAATTCTTCGAGTCCTTTATATTGGGGTGTATAGCCGCATTGGGAAGCTACGTTAACTATCAAGAGTACCTGGCCAGCGTACTCTCCTAGCTGCTTGTCTGCGCCTGCGATCGTTTTTACTTTAATGTCGGAGATGGTGTTGGGCATTTTCAAATACTTCTAAATTTGACCACCACAATCTTACCGCAATTCGGTACAATTTTGTCGAGATGCCGATCGCTCAAAATTTCAAGATGTTTGATCGTTCGGAATGCGAGTCATGATAAATATCTGAGGACTCGCATTCCGAACGAGCAAACTAATTTGATTTTTGATTTTGGTCATCTGAGTGACTTTCCGTCATCCACTTTTGGTAAGTTTCCTCTAGTTGCTGGTTCTCCAAAACCAGCTCTATGCGGACTTTTACGCAACCGTGGCGGGGTTGAGAGGCGATCGCATTTAAAATTTTGATAGCTTTCTGCACAGAGGTAAATTCTGCCTTAACTGTCGGTTCCTGGCGATCGCTCTTAATCTCCGTCAAATCTATACCCGTGATATGTCCCTCACCCAAATCTATTTCTGCCAACACCTTAGGATCGTCGCCGACTTGTTCGACAATCAGCTTTTCCCACTGGATGGGAACTTGTACCATGCGAGTTTCAATTTCTTTGCGGACAATGACTTCGCCGACTTTGCGCTTGCTGCGATTGATCACCAATCGTTCTTCTAGCAGGCGAATCACATCTTGATCGACAACATCAAAGTTTTCCTCGTCTTCACTTGTCTCTAAATGTTCATTTTTGCGATCGGCATCTGTTAGATTTGACATAACTGTTGAGGGATTAGTTGACTCGCTGTTGCTCGCTTCACTGCTCTGATCGGAGGAAATTTCTAAAGACTGGGGCTCGCCATTTGCCGAAATTCCCGGCAGGCGATCGACTCGATCCGAATTAATACTTAAAAACAGCGCTTTTTGGTGATAATCAACTTTTTTTAGCAGCTTAATACTTACTAAAAAAATGCGGGAGCTTTCTGCGCCTAGCCCTGCTACCACAAAGTTGAGCTGACCGTTAGCATCAAAATATACATCTTTTATTTTGCCTGCTAAGTGACCTTGATTATCTTTGACTGTAAAACTTTTTAACTTAGTTCTGACTTTTTCCGGTACCTGGTTGAGACGAGTAATTGATTTGGCAGTTGCTATTTTTTCTGCTGATGCTTGACCGTTCATTTTTTAAACTTTCCTGCTTAGGGATTTTTATTTATGAATTGGTAATAGGAAATTGGTAAGGGCGGGGAAAGAAGACCGGGCGGTTGAAACCGCGTCTATACAAACACTCACGCGCAGACCAAGGGTTGAAGAACGGGTGGTTAAAATTACGTTATCTTCGACCGTCGGCCCGAAAGCGGACTTCGTTTTTGTAGACGCGGTTTCAACCGCCGTTTTATATAGGAATTGCGGGATGCCACACTTAAAACCTGTATCGATGCGCAATTCCTATTCAAGACCTTCTGCGGTCGGTTTAGATATTTTTCTTATCTACAACCGGAGTTCCATCGGTCTTAATATCTAATTCTTCACGGCGCAATGTTTCTTCACCGTCAACTGTGCTGCGAACAACTTCTTTTCTGATGTTGACTTCTTCGCGCACGAAGGCTTCCTTGTGAATGTCGGCAGTTTCTTCGTAGACTTCCATACGTGCAACTTCCCCTGATTGGAAGTCAGCGTCACCGACTGAAACTACTCGACCAGCTTCTACTGGTGTTACTCGCTCGATTACGACTCGTTCTTTTTCAATGGGTACTGAAGCTCTTGCTGTTTCAGTTTCCACACGCTTGCCAACTGCTACTTCGCCTGTTTTGGCGCGGTTTTTGTTAGCAATCAAGCGCTCTTCATAAAGCTTGAAATTTTGGTGGTTCTGTTCGTTGGTTTCGTAGAGGGGGCGATCGAGATCGTAGTTGTAGTTGCTGCGATCGTAGCTAGCAGGAGCTGCTGTGCTGGCTGGAGTGCTGGCCGCAACAGTGCCTTGATTGCGGTAGACCCCTCTTACCTGTTCTTCGCGATCGTAATCTAATGGTTCTGCTTCATTGTAAGCCGGCAGTTGTTCTGCTTGAGCTTTGCTGCGGAGACCTGTGGCGTTCACGCGATGCGCTCCGTAATCGAAGCGGGCCGAGCCGATCGGCAGCAATACTTTTTTGCCAAAAATCCAAATACCCGTATCAACTACCAGATAGCGAAACTTGCCAGTTTCATCAACCAAAGCGTCATAAACGGTACCTACTTTTTCATCAGAGTCGCCGGCATAAACATCAAATCCCTTGATGTCTTCTCCAGCAAAGATTTCTTCCTTATAGTTCGGTTCAAAATCAGCTATTCTTTGAAGTGCCATGTGTTTTTTCCTTTTTAGCTCTACTTAAATTAATAGTAGAAATTAATTGGTAGACTTCCATCTCCCTAAAGTCTGAAGTGTTAAATTGAAGGAGCTTAATACTATAGGAATACAGCTCGGTGTCGGCGATAGCGCGCTCAGCTACTCAGAACCCGATCGAGAAGACCGGGCGGTTGAAACCGCTTCTATACAAACAAAGCCCACTCGCCTGCGGGTTGAAGAGTGGGCGGTTAAAATTACGTTATTTTTTTTAGTCCCCGCACCATCCGGACTACGTTTGTCTAGACGCGGTTTCAACCGTACATCCTATCTTACAGTTGATTTAGTTGAGCTCTGATTGTTTCTATCCTTTTGCGATTGACTCCTAAATCTGACTCTCCCAGACGCGAAGCCGATCGCACATGAATCACCTTTGCCCCATCATCTACCAAAAATTCCACATCATCCACAAAACCCATCAAACCACTGGTAAATTCCGCATACAGGTAATTATCAGTTGCGGAGATAATTTTAGTTTTGGGCAAGGACTCGATCGCCCCTTTGAGCTTGGCCATGGCTTCTGTAGGCGACGAAATGTATGCCAAAGGCTGAATTTGGTGTTCGGCATCTTGACTGAAGCTGCTGACACAGTTGGGGGAACTGGGACACGCGGCGAGTTTTCCTGACACAATGCCGATATTGGTAGGTCTTTTTCCAGCAAACATGGTTTTTTCTCCGGGAATTAGGGTAAAAGTTGCGATCGACAGTACCGCTACAGCTACCAGCGATATTAAAACAACTAGGACTCTTTTCAATGCTGTCGGCGATTTTGTTTCAACTGTTTGCAAAGGATGAGTCCTCCAGAAAGTGCTATTTAGATCTAATTTTAATATTAATTGAAATTGACATCTCAAAACTAAATAGATTTAGTTTGTTCTTCAATCAACCAGTAAGTCAGCATTGTCCCTTTACCTTTAACCGGAATCTCACCCCGTTCTTCAAAAACAAACTGCTCTTTCAAACGCTCGTAAGTCTGCGCAGTCACTTGAATTTTACCTGGCAATCCGTTCGACTCCATCCGCGAAGCAACATTCACAGTATCTCCCCACAAATCATAGCTAAATTTGCTAATCCCAATAATTCCCGCCACCACAGAACCGCTGTGAATTCCGATCCGCAATTGAAAACTTTCTCCAATTTTGACATTAAACCTTCTCAAAGCTGCCTGCATCTCCAAAGCCAAAAGTGCGATCGCCTCAGAGTGATCTTGGCGCGCCGTAGGCAAACCCCCAACCACCATGTAAGCATCCCCAATCGTCTTAATCTTTTCCAAGCCGTGCAACTCAGACAACCGATCGAACTCCGAGAAAATTCCGTTCAAAATTTCTACCAACTGCGTCGGACTTTTATGAGCCGAAAACTCTGTAAAACCCACCAAGTCGGCAAACAATACCGTCACCTCATCAAAATGATCCGCGATCGGCTTTTGCCCTTTTTGCAGGCGATCGGCAATCGGTTTCGGTAAAATATTCAGCAGCAATTTCTCTGTTTGCTCTTGCTGCAATTTCAGCGCAGCTTCAGCTTGTTTCCGCTGAATCAGCGCACCGAGCTGCGTAGCAACCGCACTCACTAATTCCAACAATCGCGGCTGACATTCCAGAACTTTCTCGCGATAAAAAATCAAAATAGCTAACACTTGGTTTTCCGCCAAAATTGGCACCCCAAAAGCCGCTCTCAATCCCACATTTACCGCAATTTCCGATCGCAAAAAAACTTGTTCCGGTGCATGAGAAACATCCTCAATCCATTCAGACTGCTGCGACTGCCAAATTCTCCCGGGGAGTCCCACACCGGGAGCAAAAGTTAGCTGCCAACTTGTCTGTCGGAATTGGGCAAAACTCGAATCGCTGACGTACCTGCCTTTAGCACATCTTAAAACGCCGTCACTGTTAGGAATCCAAGCTTCGCCCAGATTCCATTCAATAGTTTGACAAATTAAACCTAAAATCACATCTATAGCCGACTCAAAATTGTCAGATTTGCTAATAGCTTGAGTTGCCTCCAGCAGCAATCTTGTTTCCATTTCAACCTGACGGCGTTCGGCAATTTCCTGGTGCAACTGGACATTTTGATCGGTCAATTTTTGATTTTTTTCTTGCAGTTGCATTTGCAAAGAACGCACAGTCAGTTGATTGCTCACTCGCGCCAATACTTCTTTCACCTGAAAAGGTTTTGTGATATAATCTGCTCCGCCTACTTCAAAAGCTTTGGCCTTATCTATTCCTTCTTCTAACGCGCTGATAAAAATGATGGGAATTTCGCTAAATTGCGGTTGTACTTTCAGTCTTTGACATAATTCATAACCGTTAATATCCGGCATCATGATATCGAGCAAAATCAAATCAGGGACGCTAGACTGAATTGCATCTATAGCCGAAAAACCATTAGTAACAGGTCTAACTTTATAGCCATTTTTTTGCAAGATTCTAATCAACAAACGCAGATTATCTGGCGTATCGTCAACTACTAAAATATCTGCTTGATAGTTTTCAGTTTGTTCCGCCTTTATCTCCACGATCTCATTCCTCCGCCTCGGCAACTAAATTGAGAATTTTCTGGTAATCAAAATTACCGAGATGACACTGGAGCATTTCGGCAAATTCAGGATGAGCATCCTTTATTTCCTCGATCGTCCTGGCAATTAAGTCAAAATCAGCACTGCGGATTACCTGCCTCATGTGATCTATCCATTGTGCGGGAAGTATGGGTAAATAAGCAAGCGCATCATTAGACTGGGAGTCAGATAGATTGTGGCGATCGCCCGCTGACATCAAATCCGTTGAGTTAGAGTATAGATACTTCACCCCTAAATGTTTGTGAAGGGTATCAAAGATCTCATTTTTGCGGAAGGGCTTGTGAATAAAATCGTCGCAGCCGACGAATAAAGCAAATGATCGCCTCCCTTCAATGGTACTAGCTGTCAAAGCAATAATCTTCGGAATCAGAGGTTCGACACCAGAGACGTTGATTTCCTCCCCCATTGCTTGCTTGGACTCTCTCTGCTGTATCCTGAGTCTAATTTCCATCGTCGCTTCGCAGCCATCCATCACCGGCATTTGCAAATCCATCAAGATTAAGTGCGGCTGCCAGTTTTCCCAGATTTCTACCGCTTCACGGCCGTCGCTAGCCTGTTTCACTGCAAAACCCAAGGGAGAAAGCATTTTGACTAAAAGTTGGCGGTTGTCTTTGCGATCGTCCACAACTAAAATCCGGTAGGAAAGCCCATCTAGTTCCAGTCCAATCACCTGTCTGTTGATTTCCGGCGTAGGAATCGAAGCCGCATCAACTGCATCAACTTCAATCTCAAATCTAAAAATTGTACCTCGCTCTTCCTGGCTTTCCACAGTAATATTACCACCCATTAGCCGTACAAATTGGCTACTGATCGTCAAGCCTAAACCCGTCCCTTTTTGAGCTTTTTGACCAGATTCTGTTTGCACGAATGCTTCAAAAACCTTACCCAATTCTTTTGGAGAAATGCCACTTCCCGTATCTTCCACTTCAAATTGCAGAAACAACAAACTAGATAAATCTAAATCATTCTCCGTCAAATTTTCACCTTCAGACGGACTATAACTTGTCGAATCATCTAAATTTGTCGGATTTTCACCAGTCGTGAGAATTTCCGGCTGTGAATCATTTCCTCTGGTTTCTTCTCTATTCCCAATCTCAATTGCATCTATTACATCGCCTGCTACCGAACCGCCTTGCACCTGCTGCCCTACTCTTACAGATACCCCGCCAACTCTGGTAAATTTCATGGCATTACTGAGGAGATTGATTAGCACTTGGCGTAGTTTTACCTCATCAGTTCGCACGTACTGCGGAACATCTGTATTTCGCTGGAAAACTAACTGCAAACCTTGATTTTTTGCTCGTAGTTGAAACATATCTTCCACTTCGTCAAGCAAGTCGTAGAGATTGAAGTTTGTCGGAAAAATAATCATCTGCCCCGCTTCAATTTTTGCCAAGTCTAAAGCTTGATTGATTAAAGTCAGCAAGTGTTCGCCACTGCGGTGAATAATTCTGAGATTATCTCGATCGTCTTCTGTGAGATTTGGGCTAGATTCGACGATTTGAGTAAAACCGAGTATGGCATTGAGGGGGGTACGCAACTCGTGGCTCATGTTGGCGAGAAACGTACTTTTCGCCCTGTTTGCTGCTTGGGCACCTAATGCAGCCTGTTGCAGTTGTTCTGTACGTTCTACAATTTCAGCTTCTAAGGTACGCTGGTAATTGGCTAGGACTCTTTCTGCTTCTTTGCGCTCGCTGATGTCTTGAATAGCTGCGATCGCAAAAACAACATTTCCGCTGCCGTCAAAAATTGGCGTAGCAGTTACTTCTAAAGTAATTATCAAACCGTATTGAGTGATTTCAACATCATCAACTTTGACAGATTCTCCTCCCAGCGCCCGTAAAATCGGAAAATTTTCCGGAAAATATAGCCGATCGCTCTCGTTGTTATAATATTGATCCATTCCAGGCCAGGTTTGGGCAGCCCTCGCGAGGACAGTTTGTGAATCAAGCAAATCCTGCGCTGCATGATTCAAATACGCGATCGAGCCATCGGGATTGTAAACAGATACCCCCATCGGTAAACCTCCCAAAAATTGATTCAGCCGGCTTTCACTAGCAGATAATTCCTGGTTCGCGTTGTTCAAGTCTGCGTTTACCAGCTCTAACTCTGCATTGACTCTCTTTAACTCCTCATTAGCTTCTTTTCGCTTGATAGTTTCAATGGTCAACTTTTGGTCTTGCAAATAACTGTGTACTGCTTCTACTACTGTTATTTGCAAATCTTCATCTTGCCAAGGTTTCTGGATGTATCTGTACAACTTAGCATACTTTATACTATTGCTCAGAGCTTGTAAATCAGCTTGTCCTGTCAGCATGATTGTCAGCGTATCGGGCGATTGTTCGTGAATTTGTTTGAGCAGCTCGTCCCCTTTAATATCCGGCATGATATAATCGGAAAGCACTAAAGCTATTTCATGCTCCTCAGCCCGTAAATCTGCTAGCAATTCCAAAGCATCTTTTCCACCTTCTGCCGTTTCAATAATGCACTGATCGCCGATCGCCTTTTTGAGCTCAATCTTTAAGCTTTCCAAAACATCAGGCTCGTCATCTATACAAACAATCACAGGTTTCTTCATAAATTTGCTTGCCATTTCTTTGTTGAATATTTACTTGTCCAACCAAGGCAAAAAAAGTTGTTTGGTTTCGCTTCTTTTGCCAGTTTAACTACCTTTCTACCCCAGTTAGCAAGTTGATTTGAGATTTACACCGCAGATGAATTTGAGAGCTTTTGCATGATTATTAGATTTAGAGAGAACGTGGTGAGCAATGCAGATAATCTCAAGATTGTTTGTAAATGAATGCAATTCAAGTCTAGTGTATATATCAATACGGTTCACTTAATACTATTTATGCCCCGGAGATCCCCCTAAATCCCCCGAAAGCAAGGGGGACTTTGAGAGCATTCTTGTCCCACCCCCTACTCCCCTTCTTTAAGGGGGGTGCCAGGGTGATCTCTCTTAAGTTTACCGTATTGAATTATAGTCTAGAATTTGATGTTTCCACCAATAAATTCGAGGAATTGTATCTATTGATTTTAGCCATAAGTCATCCAGAGAATTTTTTTATCAGACTTCATCTGTACTATTAAATTTCTCAGATTCGAGAATTAAATTGAGAATCCTTTGGTAATCAAAATTATCGAGATAGCCTTGAAGAATGTCGGCAAATTCAGGATGAGCATCCCTTATTCCCTCGATTGTTCTCCCAATTAAGTCAAAATCAGCACTGCGGATTACCTGCCTCATGTTATCTATCCATTCTGCGGGAAGGTTGGGCAAAGAAGCACGCACAGTATTAGACGAATTAGATAGGTTATTGCGATCGCCCATTGAGTCAGAGCCTGTCAAGTCAGAATAAATATAACTTACCCCCAAATGTTTGCTCAGCGCATCAAATATATCCATTTTGCGGAAAGGTTTTCTGATAAAATCATCACAACCCATCAACAAAGAAAAAGAGCGTTTGTCTTCATGTGTACTAGCAGTTAAAGCAATAATCTTCGGGTCTACGAATTCAGGATTGAGAAGAGCCATGTTCCCCTCGCCTTGTTCCTCTTCCTTTTTCCGCTGTATCCTCGATCTAATTTCGACCGTCGCTTCGTAGCCGTCCATCACCGGCATTCGCAAATCCATGAAAATCAAGTGCGGCTGCCAATTTTCCCACATTTCTACCGCTTCACGGCCGTTGCTAGCCTCTTCCACTGCGAAACCCAAGGCAGAAAGCATTTTGACTAACAGTTTGCGGTTGTCAGTGCGATCGTCCACAACTAAAATTCGATAGTATGGCTGATTTGGTTCCAATCCAATCACCTCACGGATGATTTTGGGAATAGTAATTGCAGTGGCATCAACTGGACGAACTTCAATCTCAAATCTCAAACTCGTACCACGTTCTAGCTGGCTTTCTACAGTAATAGCGCCTCCCATTAACCGTACAAATTCGTTGCTAATTGTCAACCCCAAACCAGTACCTTGTTGAGCCTTTTGACCGGATGATGTCTGCACAAATGCTTGAAAAAGATTGCCCATTTCTTCTGGGGCAATACCAACTCCCGTATCTTCTATTTCAAACTCCAAAAATAGAGAGTTATAAATCTTGAAATTATCCGTTTCTGCCAATTTTCCACTCTCAGGCTGACTGCTAATTCTAGGAATTTCTGGATAATTGCTTGCTTCTAAATCTGAATCTGTCGAATTTTTTAAGGGACTGATAATTTCCCCTTTTTCGCTTGTTTCGGCTATATTCGCGATCGACTCCGCTGCTGAAATACCTTCTAACTTCCGGCGCACTCTTACAGACACCCCGCCGACTTGAGTGAATTTCATCGCATTGCTCAGAAGATTGATTAGCACTTGGCGCAGCTTCACTTCATCGGTTCGCACGTACTGCGGAATGTCAGGATCGCGGTGGAAAATCAACTGCAAATCTTGATTTCTCGCTCGCAGATCAAACATTTCTTGCAATTCATCAAGCAAGGAGTAAAGGTCAAAGTTAGTCGGAAAAAGTGTCATCCGCCCCGCTTCGATTTTTGCCAAATCTAAAGCTTGATTGATTAAAGTCAGCAAGTGTTCGCCACTGCGGTAAATAATTCTGATATTTTCTCTGTCTTCTACTGTCAAATTCGGGCTGGGCTCGACGATTTGAGTGAAGCCGAGTATCGCATTCAGCGGTGTACGCAACTCGTGACTCATGTTTGCAAGAAACGTGCTTTTCGCTCTGTTTGCTGCTTCAGCGGCAAAGGCAGCTTTTTGCAGTTGTTCTGTCCGTTCTACAATTTCAGCTTCTAAGGTGCGCTGGTAATTTGATAGGAAATCTTCTAATTCTTTGCGCTGGCTGATGTCTTGAATAACTGCGATCGCAAAAACAATATTTCCATTGATATCAAAAATTGGTCTAGCACTGATTTCTAGAGTGATTGTCAAACCATATTGCAGGATTTCAACTTCATGCACCTTGACAGATTCCCCTCTTAGCGCGCGCAAAATTGGAAAATTTTCAGAAAAATAGAGCCGATCGTTTTCGGCTTCATAAAATTTAGAACTTGCAACTAATTGTTCAACACTGTTGCCTAGCATACTGTCTGTCAACCCAGTATCTGCATCCAGCAACTGCTCGGTGGCATGATTGATATAGGCGATCGAGCCGTCGGGATTGTAAACAGATACCCCCACAGGCAAAGCTCCTAAAAATTGATTCAACCGGCTTTCACTCGCCGACAATTCCTGATTGGCTATCTGCAACTGTTTGTTTACTTCTCGCCCCTTAATAACTTCATCAGCCAACTTTTGGTCTTGCAAATAGCTGTGAACTGCTTCTACTACTGTTAACTTCAAATCTTCGTTTTGCCAAGGTTTGGGGATGTAGCGGTACAGCTTGGCATACTTGATAGCGTGGCCAATGGCATCTAAATCTGCTTGGCCAGTCAGCATGATTTTCAGCGTATGGGGCGATCGCTCGTGAATTATTTGGAGCAGTTCGTCTCCTTTGATATCCGGCATGATATAATCGGAAACGACTAAAGCTATTTCATGTTCGTCAGCTTGTAAATCTGCCAGCAATTCTAAAGCATCTTCTCCTCCTTGCGCTGTTTCAATAATACACCGATCGCCGATCGCCTTTTTCAGTTCAATCTTTAAGCTGTTCAAAACGTCAGGTTCGTCATCAATACAAACAATCACAGGTTTTTTCATAAATTTTCTCCCCCGAAGTTTTTCCTTCTTCTCTCTTTGATGCTACAATTTTTGTAAAAAAAAATCAGATTTCAACCGATCAACCTTCGCGCCTGAAAATTGGGTTTGAAGCCTCACCGTTTAGGCAGGGCGGTTTCATTCTCCCAAAAACGGGGATTTTGTAGGGGTAGTGCCCCCGTGCCTACCCCCCTACCGACGATTTAATGCGGGCTTCAGGCCTCCGGGCCGGCACGGGGGCACGGCCCCTACAAAGAATGAAACAGCCCTCCCCGTTTACGGGGAAATCAAACAAAATGATTCATTGCTCCTCTTCTATCGATGAAAGAGGTAGCTGTCAACTGCGGTGCCCTGAGCGGAGTCGTTCGCTTCGATTTAAAGGGTCAACTGATGAACTCTACCATGCTATTTTTATGCCTAGGCAATTAAATTAATAATTTTCTGGTAGTCAAAATTATCGAGATGATCTTGGAGAATTTCGGTAAATTCAGGATGATCGTCTCTTAATTCCTCGATCGTCCTCGCAATTAAGTCAAAATCAGCGCTACGGATTACCTGCCTCATGTTTTCTATCCATTCTGCGGGAAGTGCGGGTACATAAGCAAGCGTAGCATTAGAGGGAGCGTCAGATTGATTGTGGCGATCGCCCGTTGGGATAAAATCAGTTGAGTCAGAGTAGAGGTACTTCACTCCCAAATGTTTGTGGAGTGCATCAAATATATCTGTTTTGCGGAAAGGTTTGCTAATAAAATCGTCACAGCCGATCAATAAAGCAAACGATCGCCTTCCTTCAATCGTACTAGCTGTCAAAGCAACAATCTTCGGAATCGGAGAGTCGTTTTCTTGCCACTCTTGCTCTCGCTGCTGTATTCTATTCCTAATTTCTTTAGTCGCTTCATAGCCGTCCATCACTGGCATTCGCACATCCATCAAAATTAAATGCGGCTGCCAACTTTCCCACATTTCTATTGCTTCGCAGCCGTTGCTAGCCTCTTGCACTCCAAAACCCAAGGGAGAAAGCATTTTGACTAAAAGCTGGCGGTTGTCTTCGCGATCGTCCACAATTAAAATCCGATAGCAAGGTTGATTTGGTTCCAACCCAATAACTTCGCGGTTAATTTCTGGGGTGGGAATATCCGAAACATCAATGGTACCGACTGGAATCTCAAATTTAAAAGTAGTGCCACGTTCGAGTTGACTTTCTACGACAATTTCTCCTCCCATCAGCCGGACAAATTGACGGGTAATCGTCAATCCCAAACCCGTGCCTTTCTGAGTTTTTTGACCAGAAGCTGTTTGCACAAATGCCTGAAAAATATCACCCAATTCTTCAGCAGCAATACCAACTCCTGTATCTTCTATTTCAAACTGAAGCAAAACCACCCGATCCCAAGTTAAATCCTCAGCATCCTCCTGAAATTCAACAGTTACAAAATCACTTCTATCGGCAGCAAACTCTCTAATACTTTTTGTAGTATCAATAATGCAAGCAGTATGATTCCCCACTAAATCAAGAATTCCCGAACTTTCTAATTTGACAACTCTTAGTATAATCGCGCCTGTCTGCGTAAATTTAATCGCATTGCTGAGCATATTTATCAGGACTTGCCGCAGTTTAACATCATCGGTTCGCACGTACTGGGGAACGTCAGCCTCCCGCTGGAAAAGCAACTGCAATTCTTGTTTTTTTGCCCGCATTAAAAACATATCTTGCAAGTCATCAAGCAACCGGTAGAGATCAAAGTTTTTGGGATTGACAATCATCCGCCCAGCTTCGATTTTTGACAAGTCTAAGACTTCATTGATCAGAGTCAACAAATGTTCGCCGCTGCGGCGAATAATACTGAGATTTTCTCTATTTTCGACATTAAGATTGGGGCTGGGTTCCATGATTTGCGCAAACCCGAGTATGGAATTGAGAGGAGTGCGCAACTCATGGCTCATATTGGCCAAAAATGTGCTTTTAGCTTTGTTGGCAGCTTCAGCAGCTAAGGCAGCTTGTTGCAGTTGTTCTGTGCGTTCGTCTATTTGGGTTTCTAAAGTATGCTGGTAATCTGCTAGTATTTTTTCGGCTTGTTTGCGATCGCTAATATCTTGAAAAGCGGCGATCGCATAAAGAATATTTCCGCTAGCGTCAAAAATCGGCGTAGTATTGATCTCGATCGCAATTATTCTGCCATCTTGACGGATTTCTACATCGTCAACCTTGACAAATTCTCCTTTGAGCGCGCGCAAAATTGGCAGATTCTCCGGCGGGTAAAGCTCATCGCTATTGGCCACATAAAGTTGATAAGTTGCAGCTAATTGTTCCGCAGTGCTCTCCGGAATCGTGTCTGCACCCAGCAAATCCCGGGCTGTCTGGTTGAAATAGGCGATCGAGCCGTCGGGATTGTAAACAGATACTCCCACTGGCAAAGCTGCTAAAAATTGGTTCAGACGGCCTTCGCTCGCCGACAGCGCCTCATTTGCTTCTTGCCGCTTCAGGATTTCATCTGTTAACTTTTGGTCTTGCAAGTAACTGTGAATTGCTTCTACTACCGTTAATTTTAAGTCTTCATTTTGCCAAGGTTTAGGGATATAACGGTACAACTTAGCATACTTAATAGCATTGCTCAGAGCTTCCAAATCTGCTTGCCCCGTCAGCATAATCGTCAGTGTATCCGGCGATCGTTCATGAATTCGTCTGAGCAGTTCGTCCCCTTTAATATCCGGCATGATATAATCGGAAAGCACCAAAGCAATCTCGTACTCATCGGCCTGCAAATCTGACAGCAACTCTAAAGCATCTTCCCCCCCTTCCGCCGTTTCAATAATACATTGATCGCCGATCGCCTTTTTCAGTTCAATCTTTAAACTGTTCAAAACGTCAGGTTCATCATCAATACAAACAATTACAGGTTTTTTCATAACTTAGCTAACCCAGACTTGATCGTATCTATTAACTCTTTGCTATTCCACGGTTTGTACAGACAGCAGTATAAATCTGCCTCCTTAACCGCCCGATCAATTGCCACTACATCCGCTTGTCCCGTCAACATCACCGTAATAATTTTAGGATATTTTTGGTGAACTCTAATTAACAGCTCGTCACCTTTAATTCCCGGCATCAGCCAATCAGAAACAACCACAATCACCTCAGCTTCTTCTTGAAAATCCTCAAGTAATTCTAAAGCTTCATCACCGCTTTCAGCTAATTCATAAAAATAATCATCTTTAAATTCATTTTTTAGCTGCATCTTGAGAGTATTCAAGATATCGGGTTCATCGTCAACGCAAAGAATTACAGGCTTATTCATCTGTTTAATAGCTATTTTGATTTGAATCGGTTTACCGTGGACATAACTTGCTTCAAGGTTATTGATTTTGGGCGAGGATGCAGGATATCTATCCCCCATCTTATACCATTTTCGATTTTCGATTTTCGATCTTCGATAGGAAATCACTGATGACATCAGCGTTTGGATCGCGTCTCTACCGTAGAATTCTTTTTTTAAACTGGTATTATTTTAATATGACTTCCGCAAATAAACCCAGTTTATCGCAATAAATCTTGTGTTTGTCAGCGAGACAGCCCCTGACGCTACCGGGAATCAGCCTCCTGCGGGTAAGTTCACTTTAATAGATTGGGAGGGAGTAGTAGGGTGTGGATTGCGCACCGATTGACTTTGATACCTATCGAAATACGTACTGGTTGACTTTTTCGGTAGACATTGCGCACGTTACAAGATGAGCCGGTGCGCATTCCGCACCCTACAAACTACGATATTTTAGGTGTTTGAGAGACTTTTATTCAGGCTCAGCAAATACGCCAAACAGGGCGGGAATCAGCCTCCTGCGGGTAAGTTCACTTTAATAGATTGGCAGCGAGACAGTAAAGGTTGTCTGCCCCGGTATCGACTGTACAGCAATTGTGCCTTCGTGCTTCTCAAGAATTTTTCTCACAATATCCAATCCCAAACCGCTACCTTCCCCCGCAGCTTTAGTCGTAAAAAATGGCTGAAAAATTTTGGGAATAACCTCTGGGGGAATGCCTGTCCCGTTATCAGTAAATTTGAGGACAATATTGGCCTCATGCTGCTGAGTTTCAATCGTCAACATACCTTTATAATCCATTGCTTGCAGGGCATTGTGAATGAGATTAGTCCACACTTGATTCAATTCATCGGGATAGCAGACTATTTTGGGTAAATTTCCATAATTTTTAACTACTTCAATACCGTGTTTCAGTTGATTTTGATATAGGGTTAACACCGTTTCAATGCCGTCGTGCAAGTTCGCCTGGACTTTTTCTTGCTTGCTATCAAAATGAGCATAGCTTTTCAACGCAAATACTACTTTTCCCGACTTAGCTGTCGCTCTTTGGATCAGGTTAATACTTCTTTTAAAACTCGAAAACTGGTAAGCAGTATTTAAAATTACTTTCCAATCCGGCAATGTAAAAAGTGGCAACAACTGTTCAATATCCTGGTAAATTTCCATGTCAACTAAGGTATCCGCAATTTCCTCGGGATTTTCCACAGATTCTCGGATTAAATCGCGAATCAACTGCTGCTTGAATTTGCGCTTCTCTTTACTTGTAAATGAACTTTCTTGATTGGTCGATCTGTACACTAAACTTAAAAAATAAGTTTGGCTTTCTCCAGAGAGATGTTGAAAAAATTGAGGCATTTTTACTAAATTATCGTCCCAAAAATTAGCGATATTATCAATAGAGGAACCTATAATGCCCAGCGGGGTATTGATTTCGTGAGCAATGCCGGCAATCAGTTGTCCCAGTGCCGCCATTTTTTCCGATTGAATCAAGTGCTCTTGGGTGGCTTGCAGTTGGTGGATGGCAGTTGCTAAATCTTGATTTTTTTCTTGCAAACTTTGTTGCAGCGAACAAATTTTTAAATGAGTGTCGATCCGGGCTAAAACTTCTTCAACTTGAAACGGTTTGGTAATAAAGTCCACTCCCCCAACTGCAAAAGCTTTAACTTTATCCATCACATCGTTAATCGCACTGATGAAAATCACCGGAATGTCTTTGGTTACTTCAGAATCTTTGAGCCGCTGACAAACTTCATAGCCGTCCATCTCCGGCATCATAATATCCAGCAGCACAATATCCGGAGGCATTTTTTGAGCAGCAGACAGTGCTAGCTTGCCGTTGGGAACCGGGCGAACTTGATAGCCTTTTTCGCTCAAAATTCCTGCCAGCAGCCGCAGGTTTTCTGGCGTGTCGTCCACTACTAAAATATTAGCTCGATTGGTTTTAGGTAAAGTTGAATTCATCTGTATTTATTGTTGTTCGCTGCGATCTATTGTGTTCAAAATTTTGTCGTATTCAAAATTATTAATACAATCTTGAAGCGTGTCCGCAAGAGAGGGGTTGACAGTGGAGATTTGTGCGATCGAACTGGCGATCGCCTCCATGTCCACACTCAAAATATTTTGCTTGAATTCAACCATCCACTCGGGAGAAAGAGAGGCGATCGCCTCCGGTGTCAGCACCTCCTGACTTGAATCCCCTAGACCTGCCACACTCACTGGTGCAGGATCTTCATAAATATAGCGTACTCCCAAATGTTTCCCCATTGCCGCAAAGATATCTTCCTCTCGGAACGGTTTCCGCATAAAATCATCGCAACCAGCCGAAAGAATCACCGCCCGTTCTTCCTCCAAAACGCTAGCAGTCAGGGCTACAATCGCCGTTGCTTGCCCGCCAGTTGTAGTTTTAATCTGTTTCGTTGCCTCGTATCCGTCCATCACGGGCATTCTCATGTCCATCCAAATCAGATGCGGTTCCCACTCCCTAAAAATATCCACCGCTTCTTGACCATTATTTGCTTCTCTCAACTCAAATCCGAGTGGACTCAGAAGTTTTACCAACAGTTGGCGGTTCAGAGGTTTGTCGTCCACAATTAGCAAGCGATAACTCGGCTGATTTGGTTCGAGGGCAACAACTCGATGTTGAGTTTTTTTACTTTCAATATCAGCCGCTTCAACCAGATGAACTTGAATATCAAACTGAAACACTGCACCCTTTCCGACATCACTATTAACGGTAATTTCACCTCCCATTAATTGCACGAACTGGCGGCTGATCGCTAAACCCAAACCCGTTCCTTCCTGAGAATCTTTACCAGTTTTTGTCTGCACAAATGCTTCAAACAACTGATGGATTTCTTCAGCGGCAATGCCTGCACCAGTATCTTGAACTTCAAAATGCAGCCAGTAGCGACCTGGCAATTGCTCAGTGCTGTTTTTGTGTACCTTTCGCCTTCCTCCTTTGACTTGCACCGAAACTCCGCCTTCAGAAGTAAATTTAATAGCATTGTTGAGCAAATTAATTAAGACTTGGCGCAATTTAACTTCATCGGTGCAAATGTAATGGGGAACTTCCGCCTCCCGATCGAACATTAATTGCAAGCCTTTTTCCTCAGCTTTGAGAGCAAACATATCTTCTAAATCGCCTAGCAATCGATACAAATCGAAGCTTTTTTCATAGATAGTAGTGCGTCCAGCCTCGATTTTTGACAAGTCCAAAACTTGGTTAATTAAAGCTAGTAAATGTTCGCCACTGCGCAGGATAATTCCGACATCTTCTTGATTTTCTTGAGACAGAGTTTTACTGCGGATCATGACTTGAGCAAAGCCGATGACTGCGTTGAGGGGCGATCGCAATTCGTGACTCATGTTGGCGAGAAAGGTTCTTTTAGCTTTGTTGGCTGCTTCGGCGGCTTCTTTCGCCTGTAGCATTTTGATTTCCGCTTGTTTGCTATCAGTAATGTCTTTGAGAAAACCTTCGTAGTAAACTAGATTTCCTGCTGGATCGCAGACAGCGCGACAATTTTCGGAAATCCAGATAATGCTGCGATCTTTGCGGTAAATTTCCGATTCAAAGTTTGACAGAATTCCGTACTCGTCGATCAGCGCTGTAAATTCGCGGCGGCGGTTGGGATTCACGTAAAGCTG
>JAYUGZ010000473.1:0-10536 GCA_043767465.1 Cyanobacteriota bacterium | reverse complement strand
AGTTGACAGCGACCTCTTCCTGGAAGGAAAAGGATTGGATTAATCAATCGTCTTCTTTTAATTTCTCCCGATCAGGGTTCCGGCTTTAAACCAATTCTTTCTGGCAATTTATCTGACTTACGACACTCAAAAAATCGGTTAATGTATACTTCTTGCCTAATTTTTTGATTCCAGCTCAACCACAGATCTAAGGCAGATTAACGCAGATAATTTCAAGATATTTTTCTATTTCTGCGATAAATCTTATATCAAAAAAAAATCGATTTTTTTTTCGGGGCTTCCTTGCTTTTGTCTAAAATTAGTGTTATATTTACTTTATAATCGGATGGTGAAAAAAATATTATTTTTACAACCATCCCATTATTAAATAATACCATATCAATGGCAAGAAAGTCAACAAAAAAAATGAAAAATTTTGAGGATTTTTTTTGCTTTTTACAAGCGAAAAAAAACCTCCTTGCCAACAAGTCTAACATCAACATTCGTGGGGCAGCCAATCGGCAAAATGTCCGGCAAACTGGGACAGAGAAAGCAATTGAACGGGTGGATTTTGAGCCACAGATTCCCGTTCTGCCAAAGTATTGTAACCCCAATTTGCCAAAAACAAGCTTACCTGAGATAAATCCGGCTGCTGTTTCACAGACAGCAAAGTTTTTAACCTGTCTTCCACAAACCAAATAGTCGCATCTTTGCCAGAAGCTGCCAAAAATTCCCGCAAAATTTGGTGTTTCGGCTTGTTGTATTCCTTGCCAAAAATTAACTCCGAGGGCATTTGTACGCCTGCTAGCTGCAAGAGTTCCCGCACAAAACGCCCTTCCTTGGTTGTGACGATCGCCACTTTGACCGAATTGTCGTGCAATAATGATTTCAGGCGATCGGCTACTCCTGGATAAAAGCGGTGCAAAGACAGCCATCCAGCTAAATCCTCAGCAATCCAATTATCGCGCAGTCCGTCTAGCATAGCGCCGACAGACTGGGATTTTAAATTGTTTTCGGTCAATAATTGCGGGACAATGTTGGGCCAGTCCAGCAAAATTTGCTCTGCGGTAATTCCTGTCAGCAGGGCGCGAATCAGCAGGGGCATTTCCCAACCGGTTTCGATGGCGGGCCGCACTCGGTAAAAACTCAAAGCTAAATCTGGATCTGGTACTGTTTCGACTGGTTTCCAGATTTGACAGTAGGTACGCCAAGCTGTTTGGAAATATTCGATTAGTCCGTCACAAATCACACCGTCAAAATCAAGAGCGAGAATTGTTGGCAAGTTATTAGTCATCGAGCGATTTGGGATTTGGAATTTGGGTGAATAGTCTTGATTAAAAAGACTGAACTAGCGGTTGATCGGCAACTGATTCGAGTTTTTGGGACTTCAGCAATTGCGTCCACTCTGCCTTCAGACTCGCATCATCGGGTGCTTTTCGCCGCATTTGGGCGAGAGTAGCAAGAGTGTCGTACCAAATTCCATTTTTAGCATAGGCGATCGCCCTAACCCTCGGGTCGGGATTTGCTAAGTCGCTCTTGAGAGTTGGCTGCGGTTCAATTCGCTGCATCCATCCTTTCACAATATAATCTCCCGATCGCTCCTGAGGATCGCAAGCTAGTGCAAATGACCACACATATCGCTTACCAACCTCAATATTTTTGGTCTTGCCTTTGTCAGAAAGGCTAACTCCCACAATTCCGGATTTGTCAATTTTTAAACTAGATTCGTAGATTACTTCGGATTCATCTTCGTTTAGCAAAACAAACTCTACTTGAGCTGCTGGTTGAGAAACATATACAAAAAATGTGGGCGACTCTGTTAGCGTTAAGCCAATATTGCTTTGGGGTATTAAGGGAGTAATAGATAAACCCTCCCGCAACTGACAGCCTCGATGCGTTCCCCCTTGGCGGTTCTCGGGGGCCGTGACATCTGGAGGTTTGAAATTAACATTCTGACTCAGGAGAATTGGTGCCGGCACAGCCTGCATCGGTGAAAGCAAACTGGGGATAGTAACTGCGATCGCCAATACAGCGATCGCCAGTGCCACAAAATGTATAAAACGTTTCATTTTTTCACCACCTATAATAAAAGTTGCGGTTGGCATTTTTACTCTGAGGTAAGAATTTGAATGCCTGGGGCGATCGGCTTAATTTGTGAATCTTCAGATCCTAGGAAGAACGACAACACAAAACCTTGAGCAATAGCGATCGTTAAAAAGACTGAACTAGCGGTTGATCGGCAACTGATTTGAGATTTTGGGACTCCAACAATTGCCTCCACTCGGCCCTGACCATCGCATCATTGGGCGCTCTTCGCCGCATTTGGGCTAGAGTACGAATTGTGTCGTACCAAATCCCATTGTTAGCATAAGCGATCGCCTTAGCCATCGGGTCGGGATTTGCCAAATCGTTTTTGAGAGTTTCCTGCGGTTCAATTCGCTTCACAAACCCTATAACAGAATAATCCCCAGAGCGATCTTCTTGATCTTCTTTATTGCAAGCCACCGCAAACGACCACTGATATCGCTTACCAACCTCAAGAGATTTTTGGCGAGATCCTTTTTGAGGAATACTGACCTCAATTATGCCAGGCTTGTCAACTTTGAAAGTTGTTTTGTAAACCTCGGTTCCTTTGCTATCGGCAGTTTGCAAAGTAAACTCGACTTGAGTCGAAGCAGGAGAAACATCAGCCAAGAATGTTGGCGACTCTGCTAGGGTTAAACCATCATTGCTTTTCGGTATTAAAGGAATAATAGATAAATCCTTCGGACAAGTCTCACCTCGATGCGCCGCCGATTGCCGGTTGTCGGGGGCTGTGACATCTGGAGTTGGGAAATTAACATTCTGACTCAGGAGAATTGGTGCAGGTACAGCCTGCATCGGTGGGAGCAAACTGGTTCGAGTAAGTGCGATCGCACTTACAGCGATCGCCAGTGCCGCCCCATGTATAAAACGTGTCATTTTTTCACCAACTTGTAGAGATATCGTCGATCGCGTCTCTACTGTTAGCCCGGAGTTTTAACTTAACCCCGGGCGCGATCGGGTAAATTTGTCAATTTTAAGATCGCCATCGGTTGACGACAAAACTTTAAGAAATATCGAGTTTTAAAGAGGGCCAACCAGCGGTTGAGCTGCCACTGATTCTAGTCCTTGGGACTGCAACAATTGCGTCCACTTGGCTGTCAACCTGGCATCCCCCGGTGTCTGGCGCCGCATTTGGGCTAAAGTAGCTAGAGTTTCGTACCAAATCCCATTTTTAGCGTAAACATTGAGCCTCGTCATCGGGTCAGGATTTGCTAAATCGCTCTTGAGAGTTGCCTGGGGTTCTATGCGCTGGACAAACCCTTTAATTACTAAATCTGCGGATCGGTCTTCCGGTTCGCAAACCATGGAAAACGACCACACGTATCGCTTGCCAACTTCAAGAGATTTATTGTTGTCCCCTCCAGCCGGAATCCCAATTCCCACAATCCCAGATTTGTCAACTTTAAAGGTTTTTTCGTAAACTACTTTGTCTTCGTTTTCGGTCAACAAAGTAAACTCTATTTCTGCCGAGGTTTGAGGAACGTAGACAAAAATTGTAGGAGACTCTGTGAGGGTTAAACCAATATTAGTTGCAGGCACTAAAGGAGTAATAGATAAACCTGCCGGACAAAGCTTGGAACCGCGATGTGTCCCTCCTTGTCGGCCACCGGGGGCTGTGACGTTGGGAGGCTGGAAATTAACATTCTGACTCAGCAGGATCGGCTGGGATTGTGCTGGCACTCCCGCCAGTGAACTCGGGACGGTAGCTGCGAGGGCAGATGCGCCGATCGCGAGTGTAGCTAGATGTAGAAAACGTTTCATTTTTTTGTACCTTTCACTATAATATTGCAAACACAGACACTCCCGAATGGCGACGAATATTTTTGAGAGGCTAGTCGAGCGCGCGCAGATACACAATTTGAACCTTGACATACGATCAATAACATTAATTAATTAGATCGGCAAGTGATTCTGGGTGCCAAGAATCCGGTGAGCAACCTCGCTAGTATCCTTGCATACACTTACTGGCTGCCAACTGTAAAATTTTGTTACAAAGCGGTCGGAGTTTCCGGGTGTTCTAAGATGGAGGAAGTCTGGCGCAGGCGGCTGCCCTGCCAAACAACTGCTGTTTGTGTGAAACGACTCAAACTTTTATGCTGGGATAATGAGTAAAATATCTAACAAAATTCGATCGGCAGCGGCTCAATTGAGTCAAATGTATAAACCATCACTCTTATTTGCTAGGTCTGTATTAATTGCTAGCGCGGCAGTAACATTATCCTTGATGGCAGGCAGAAATCTAGGAATACTCGAACCAATAGAATTAAGTGCCTACGACCAAATGCTGAGGTGGCGTCCCGACGAAAAACCAGACTCGCGCTTGCTAGTTGTGGGGATTACCGAAGGAGACATTCAGAAACTGAAACAGTGGCCGATATCCGATCGCAAAATAGCTGAAATCTTACAAAAACTCGAAAAAATGCAGCCAGCAGTCATCGGCTTAGACGTGCTGCGAGACGTACCTTTAGGAGACGGGCGCCAGGAATTAACTAAATTTTTACAAAAGAGCGATCGAATTATCGGGGTATGTTTAGTCACCGACGGGAGTGCGAACAATCCCGGTTCTCCGCCACCTCCGGGCCTGCCAGAAAACCGGGTGGGATTTGCAGATTTTGGAGTCGATCCGGGCGGCATACTGCGGAGAGCTTTATTATTTATGAAACCGCCGACAATTGAGGGTACATCCTCACCAGAAAAACATCTTTGCAATGATAGTTCTCAAGTTTTAGCTTCCTTCAACCTCCAGCTAACACTCCGCTACCTGCAAGGGCAAAAAATCTCTCCGCAACTGGCACCAGATCAATCTTTATGGCTGGGAAAAACCCAATTAAAACAACTACAAAGCAATGACGGAGGATACAGCAATGCCGATGTCAGGGGATATCAAATACTAATTAACTATCGTTCCCGGCAGCAAGTCGCACCTCAAGTCACAGTTACGGATATTTTAGAAGGAAAAATCGACCCAAATTTAGTTAAAGATAAAATAGTGCTGATCGGTTACACCACAGAAACCGTTAAAGATTTCTTTTATACTCCGTACAGTGCGCGACAGCAAAACAACCAATTCATGCCGGGGATTGTGGCGCACGCACAAGTAATCAGCCAACTTTTGAGTGCTGTTTTAGACAAGAAACCGATGTTTTGGTTTTGGCCGGAATGGGCAGAAATCCTGTGGATTTCGGGATGGTCAATTGTGGGAGGAACCGTGGCATCGCGGATGGCTCACCCAGCGCAGTTGGCGCTGACATTCGGAGCAATGCTGTCGGGGTGTTGCGCGATCGGCTTTGGGATTTTTCTGTTGGGAGGGTGGGTGCCGGTGGCAGCGCCAGCCTTAGCATTAATCGTAACTGGCGGCAGCATTGTATCTGCAGACAGATTTAGTAAATCCGGATACGGGAAAGTAATTAGCGATCGAGTAAAACAAGTCTTCAAAGTCGAAATAGACCAAGCCAGAAAAGATGAGGAAGTCCAAGAAATTATCCAATCACAATTCTTTATAGACTTGCAGACAAAGAAAGATAAACTGAGATTTAGTAAAAAAGAAACCTCTGAAAAACCACCTTCCCAACCCCAAGAAATAACTGCAAGTGCCTCAGAGCTGTCCCAAACCGAAAGTCAGGCAGACGAATACTTAGCTCAGTTGCAGCAAAAAGCCAAACAGCAGAAGCAGCGGCCCACCCAGACAGCATCGGTAAGCAGCTCAAAAACAGGTGTCAGCGATGCCAGCAGTGCTGCTAGTGGGACAGAAACCAAAGCAGATGAGGAGTTGAGCGATTTGCAAGCCAAAGCAAAACAGATGCGGCAGCGCAGGAGCGATGAAAAGAGGATTAAAGATGAAAAGATTGATAATTTAGCAGACAAGGAGGATTTGGGGGCCAAGGAAGATTGACAGAGAACTCGACGGCATCTGGAATTGCATCATAATAATTGATTCTCGCCGTTTTTACCCCTCATACGCATATCATGTCCAAAATCATCTCTGTCCACTCTTACCGGGGTGGAACTGGCAAATCGAACACGACTGCAAACTTGGCATCTATTATCGCTCGCAGCGGAAATCGGGTCGCCATTGTAGACACAGACATTCAATCGCCCGGGATTCACGTGCTGTTCGGTTTCAGCGAAAGCAACATGGATCGCTGCCTGAACGATTACCTGTGGGGCCGGTGTCCGATCGCGGATACGGCCTACAATGTGAGTTCGCTGCTGCCCAAATTAGCTACTAACGGCAGCCTCTACCTGATTCCTTCGAGCATCAAAGCAGGGGAAATAGCGCGAGTTTTGCGCGAAGGCTACGACGTGGGACTGCTTACCGACGGCTTTCAAGAACTGATCGACGCTCTCAACTTAGATTACCTATTTATCGACACGCACCCGGGGCTGAACGAAGAAACCCTGCTCAGCATCACCATTTCCGACATTTTGCTGCTGATTCTGCGTCCGGATCAGCAAGACTTTCAGGGAACCGCTGTCACGGTAGATGTGGCTCGCAAATTAGAGGTTCCCAAGATTTTGATGACGATCAACAAAGCCCCAGAATCTCTGGATTTTGAGGATTTGAAGCAGCAAGTAGAGAGTATTTACAAGATCCCAGTTGTCGGGGTGCTGCCCCACAGCGATAAGATGATGCTGCTCGCCAGTAAGGGGGTGTTTGCTCTGCACTTTCCTAAAGACCCTCTAACTCTAGTGGTGGAAGGGATTGCCAAACAGATTATGGGATAATTGGTGTAGTCCGAGTCGCAGAGGGCGATTGGGCCAAGAGGGATAGCTACGCCGCGCGTGCGAGTGCGTTTCGATTTCAATTCCAGCAGCGCCGTGTCCTCCTGCGTATCGGGCTGATGCTGTCGAGGAACTTTGTAGGCGACAATATTTGCTTAAAGAGTAGGCAGAATGGTGACAAAATGAGATACAAATAGATTATGAGAATTTGTTAAAAAACTTTAGGAGGAGAACTGATGGAATTTGACTGGCGCATACTAATAGTATTGAGTCCCGTCTTGTTGGCTGGCGGCTGGGCTGCTTACAATGTCGGCGCTATAGCTCTCAAACAAGTGGAGAAATTGTTGAACAAGCAAGCTTAAACTCAGCCTCTATACTGGTAAGGTCGCAGCCGACTGTTTCTGGAGATACAAAAACAGTCGGCTCATTTGTGGCCCAGATCTGGTTGAGAGCGATCGCGATTTTTGGGCGATCGGGCAATTTACGACTCCAGACAGATAGGGCGAAAGCCAAATGAAAGTTATAAATAAACGATCGCGCAGAAACGGGGTGCGATCGACCAAAATATTAAGTTGACAGTTGACAGTGGAGAGTTGACAGTGGACAGTGGACAGTTGACAGCTACGTGGAAGTCCCAGGATTGGAGTAATGAATAGTCTGCTTTTAATTTCTCCCTACAAGGGTTCCGGCTTTAAACCAATTTTTTCTGGTAAGTGAGGAGCTGGATGTTTTCCGATAGGCTCAGCATTTGTGATGAGATTGCGATACAAATATTTAGCAAGCACGTTCCCGCAGAAAATATGAGACAATCGCAAAAGTATTTGCCCTGAAAATCCCCCTAAAAACTGCGAAGTTTAACTAATAGGGAATATCGGTCAAATTGTCAATGTTTAACTCCTATATCTAAGGATAGATTATGCTTTTTCCCCGAGCTAGCGGCATTTTACTCCACCCAACATCTTTTCCCAGCCGATTTGGCGTTGGGGATATGGGAATAGAAGCATATCGCTTTATTGACTTTTTAGTAGAGAGCGACCAGCAATACTGGCAGATATTGCCGCTGGGCCCGACAGGATACGGCAATTCTCCTTATTCGTGCTATTCAGCAATGGCAGGAAATCCGCTGCTGCTGAGCCCAGAAA
The DNA here is from genome assembly GCA_043767465.1 of Cyanobacteriota bacterium. Taxonomy (GTDB): domain Bacteria; phylum Cyanobacteriota; class Cyanobacteriia; order Cyanobacteriales; family Microcoleaceae; genus Microcoleus. The sequence continues at coordinate 2,608 of JAYUGZ010000473.1, read as the reverse complement.
TGCTGCGGGACGAGCAATTGCTCAGCGATGAAGATTTAGATGGTTCGCCGGAATTTCCGCTGGATACTGTAGAATTCGATCGGGCGATCGCGCACAAAATCCCCATGCTCAAAAAAGCCTGCGAAAACTTCAAAGCGAAAGCATCGCCGGTGCAGCAAAGAGAATTCTCGGCTTTTTGCGAGAGCAAAGCGACTTGGCTGGAAGATTATGCCTTATTTATGGCACTAAAAGACAGCTTCAACGGCACGAGCTGGCACACTTGGGAGCCAGAAATTGCTCAGCGCAAACCGGAGGCGCTAGACAAGTGGCGGCAGCAGCTACACAATGAGATTTATTACTACAAATACGTCCAGTTCGAGTTTTTCCGCCAGTGGACAGAGTTGAAACGCTATGCGAACCTGCGCGACATTAAAATTGTTGGCGATATTCCGATTTATGTAGCTCACGATAGTGCTGATGTCTGGTCGCATCCCGACTTATTTTGTTTGGATGAAGCAACTGGAGAACCAGCTTTAATGGCCGGTGTTCCGCCGGATTACTTCAGCTCCACAGGTCAATTGTGGGGAAACCCGGTATACAATTGGGAGGCTTTGGAAGCAACTAATTTTCAGTGGTGGGTGCAGCGTTTTGAGGCGATTTTCGCTTATGTAGATGTGACTCGGATCGACCACTTTCGAGGATTTGATGCTTACTGGGCGGTGAAGCGTGGTCAAGAAACTGCGATGGAGGGAGAGTGGATTAAAGCGCCGGGAATAGCTTTGTTTGAGGTGATTAATGAGAAGTTTGGCAACTTGCCGATTATCGCTGAGGATTTGGGAGTAATTACTCCGGAAGTGGAAGCTTTGCGCGATCGGTTTGAGTTTCCGGGAATGAAGATTTTGCAGTTCGCTTTCGGCGCGGGCCCGGGCGATCCTTTTTTGCCTTTTAATTACGTTCGCAATTGCGTAGTTTACACCGGCACCCACGACAACGACACGACTGTCGGCTGGTTCAATCAACTGCAAAACTACGAAAGAGATGAGGTTTTACGTTATTTGGGCTGCATCGATCCCCAAGGAATTCACTGGTCTTTAATCCGCATGGGTTGGATTTCTATTGCTAATTTGGCAATTGTGCCGTTTCAAGATTTGTTGGGTTTGGATACCGATGCGCGGATGAATTTTCCGGGGAAAGCAGAGGGAAATTGGGGCTGGCGGTATCGGCGCGAAGCTTTGAATTGGGAGGTGCGCGATCGGCTCAAAACCATGACTTATATCTGCGGGCGCGCACCCCAGAAAAATTGATTGTGGGGAATTGGGAATTGGGAATGGGGCATGGGGGATTGGTTATTTGTTATTTGTTATTGGTTATTTGTTATTAGAAAAACTACTAACTACTAACTACTAATTACTAACTATTACGCATCCCTCATGCCCGATGCCCAATTCGTGAGGCCCGATCAACCTTGATTTTTGGGCTTTGCTGAAGGGTTGAGTTTGTCTGCGGTAAAAACAACTTCTTTGGCAACTCCAGATTCTCCGAGTTGTTGGGCTTGTCCGTTATTCACAGCAATCATTACACCGCCGGCGTTACCAGCTAGAACTATCAATTTGTTTTGGGCCTGCCAGGTGCGCACAGTTCCTGAAGGCAAAGTTCCCTCAAACTCGGGTTTGCCATCAACTTCAATCTTTATCCATGATTCGTCTTTGAAACTGACGTTTACCATGACTGGTTTATTGCCAGATTTATCTAAACTTTGACCTGTTCTTGTTGCTTCCACAGGATCGTAACTATCGGATTTCTGATTTTTTGAGGCACTCTCAGCTAAACGAGCTTGTTCTTGCTCAAAAGCTAGTTCTTTGGTTCCCGTATCGTTTTTTGCGGTCAGAGAACCGCCCATCAACTGAGATAAGACATTGACTGAACAGATAATTAGCAATGTGTAAAAGAGGTACAGGTGCATCGGGCGTAACTGAGGCCCATCCTGCCAGGATAGCTTGGCTGCCGATCGCGGTGGCGGTTCGATCGGGAAAAAGTCAGCAAACTGAGTTCCGTCCAAACCCATTGCTTCGGCGTAGCGCTTGATCAAACCTTGAGTGTAGACCGGTTCGGGGAGTTGGTCGAGTTGACCGTCCTCGATGGCTTGCAGCAGATTCCGCCGAATCATTGTTACCACTGCTACTTTGTCCAATGAAATCGACTGCTGTTCGCGGTACTGTCGGAGTTGAGCGCCAATTTCCGCTAGCTTCTTCTGAGGTGGTTCTGGCTCTTGGGAGTGCAGTTTCTGCTTAGTTGGGTTGAAGAATAAAAACAATAAATTCTTTGTCATCTGCTGTGCTCCTGGGGATTTAGTGGCACGCTGATTGATGTTAGGTTGACTAGATTCCATAAAAAAATAATTTCTGCATCTTCTAGGGGTCGGTAACAGCCCGGTGCCAATATTGGCAATTCGGGCCGCTGCAATTGAATCGGGCCAATAGCTGTGCGGTGCAGGCCCACCACGGGATGTCCCAACAGTTGGGCGGTGCGCCGAATCTGTCGGTTTCTCCCTTCTGATAGAATGACTTCTAACAGAGTTCTCGATCGCGCGCGATCGAGAACTCTGTTAGAAGTCATTCTATCAGAAGGG